>CAMPHD010000027.1 GCA_946885765.1 uncultured Thalassospira sp. | reverse complement strand
GCTTATTATCGCAGGTTTCAGTTCCGGGCACGTCGACGGAAACGCAGATAGTTGCATTTCTTGCCTTGACGGAGCGCCTTTTGCTCGTACCGGGTTTTAACCCAGTCGGCAGGCGGATTGCGCCAGTCTTCCGGGCTTTCGGCAAGCCATTCGAAATCCGGGTGATTGTGCATATGCTGCAGAGTCCAGGAGATATATTGCATATCATCACTGGCAACCCGGAATTCTGCCCCGTCTTTCAAAAGACGCGCCAGAAGAGCAATATTTTTGGGGCCGATAAAACGGCGTTCCGCATGACGCTTTTTCGGCCACGGGTCCGGGAACAACAGGAAAGCACGGTCAAAGCAGGCATCAACCAGCTTGTAAAGCAGCGGACGGGAATCGTCTGCAATGACCCGGACATTGGTCAGGTCGCGTTCATCAAGGTGGCGCAGAAGGCTTCCGACGCCGTCCATGAATGGTTCCGCACCGATAATGCCGGTCTGCGGATTGGCCTGGGCCTGACCAGCCAAATGTTCGCCACCGCCAAAGCCGATCTCGAGCCAAAGTTGATCATGCTTTTCCCCGAAATAGTCGTTCGGATCGACACCGGCCTGATCTGGATAGGTAATCCCGATTTTCGGCAGCAACTCGTCAACCAGCGCACGGCGTGAATCCTTGAGCGGGCGGCTGCCGCGACGGCCATAAAAATTCGGACGATCCGGGGTCGGTAACGGGCGATTGCTGTTGCGCATTGTCTTAACTGTCAGGACGGGTTTGAAAAATGGCTCAAAATCAAACGGGCGGCCCCGGATTTGTATCGGGGCCGCCCGCCTCATATCACGTCACACGATTTTGGCAAATCGTGCTTTGGCTTTTCAGCCAATCAGGCACCGAATGCCGATTTCAGTTCACCACCCAGATCGGTGCGCTCCCCAGAGAAACGACCGTCTTCTTCTGCCTGACGACCAAAGTGGCCATAGGCAGAAGTCGGGGTATAGATCGGACGGCAAAGCGAAAGATGTTCACGAATGCCCCGCGGGCTGAGATCCATCAACTGGCGCAGAACGCTGCCCAGTTTGATTTCATCCACATTGCCGGTACCATGATTGTTCACATAAAGCGCCAGCGGCTTGGAAATACCGATCGCATAGGCAACCTGAATGGTGCAACGTTCGGCAAGACCGGCAGCAACCACATTTTTCGCAAGATAACGCGCAGCATAAGCCGCAGAACGGTCGACCTTGGTCGGGTCTTTACCTGAAAACGCACCGCCACCATGTGGAGCAGCACCACCATAGGTATCGACAATGATTTTACGACCGGTCAGACCGGCATCCCCGTCCGGACCGCCGATAACAAAACGGCCCGTCGGATTGATATAAATCTCGTCTTCCGGCGGCATCCAGCCTTCCGGCAGGATCGTCTCGATATAGGGCATGACCAGCGAACGGACATCGGCCTGGCTCAAACCGTCGGCATGCTGGGTGGATACCACAACCGAGGTCGCACCGACCGGCTTGCCATTGACATAACGCAGTGTGACCTGACTTTTGGCATCCGGGCCGAATTGGGCCGATTTGCCGGAATGACGGTCTTCGGCCATTTTGCGCAGGATGCGGTGCGAGAACTGGATAGGAGCAGGCATCAGCTCGTCCGTCTCGTCGCAGGCATAGCCGAACATAATGCCCTGATCGCCCGCACCGAGGTCTTTTTCACCAGCAGAATCGACACCCTGTGCGATATCGGCAGACTGTTCATGGACGTGGCATTCAATTTCGGCCGTTTTCCAATGGAAACCGTCCTGCTCGTAGCCGATGGCGCGAATGGCTTCGCGGGCGGCTTCGACCATCACTTCCTTGGAAACGCTTTCGGGGCCGCGAACTTCGCCTGCCAGAACCACACGGTTCGTGGTGGCAAGGGTTTCGACAGCAACGCGCGAATCTTCATCCGCGGCGAGAAACGCATCAACGATGGAATCTGAAATGCGATCACAAACCTTGTCGGGGTGACCTTCGGAAACGGACTCGCTGGTAAAAAGATATTCGGAAAGAGACATTCAAACCTTCTCCGGTGAAAAAAGGAGTTCCATAAACTGGACCGGAGGGCATCGATACAGACCTGTACCAATTGCGCCCACTTAGCCTTTTTTTGCGTGGTGGCAAGCGGTCCAAATCCGTCCACGTATTCGATTAAGCATATCGCCCAAACTGCGGTTTTGCCTCAATGACATTTTCAGGTCAAGAAAGATCGGTGCATAAGCGTAACGCGCCAATTGCATTTCGAGGATCAAAATGGTCTTAACAAAGGCAAAAAAGCGCATCGGGCCTGAAGCCACAAATGCGCTTTTCAAATTGATAGTTCTGGGTTTTCTATTTTGCGTTTTCGTTGTCAGCAACCAGAATACCCATCGATTTGACCAGCTCGAAAACGCGTTTGCGCTGGGTCGGATCGGTAATCCGGTAATAGGCACGCACCAGCTCAAGCGTTTCGCGACGGTTCATCGGATCGTTATCGAATGGGTCCGGGCTTTCCGACATTTCCCGACGTTCATGCACGGATTTTGACGAAATCTCGTCAGGCATGTCGTCAAAGAAAAACGAAACCGGCACCTCAAGAACGCGCGACAGGTCATAAAGGCGCGATGCACCAACGCGGTTTGCGCCACGTTCATATTTCTGGACCTGCTGGAATGTCAAGCCAATGGCTTCACCAAGTTTTTCCTGACTCATGCCAAGCAGCGTTCTGCGCAATCGCACACGCGCACCGACATGAATATCAACAGGGTTCGGCTTGCCATTTGCGGTCCGGCCCCGACCTCTGCCGCGAGTATTCTTGACCATCGTGTTTTCATCCTTAGGCGACATTTTGTGGTGTCCTTCTCTCACTCCGACCTACCCCGCTCTTATTTATTGGTGGGACAATCAGGGAGCGGTTCGGTGCTTCACACAGCCGCTTTAAGGGATTTGAAAAACCTACTATATCCCAAAACGAGAACGGCTAGAAAGGTTACAATACCGTAAAATAGAATATCGCGCCACAAATAATATACCGTAGTATGGTTATACACCTTCGAAAGGGGGTGAACCAAGACTCCCTCTGCACTTAAGGGGAGTCTCGCGAGTTCCCGCCCGTATGCGTCATACATTACCGAGACACCAGTATAGGCCGCCCGAACCAACGGACGTCCTTCTTCGATACTTCGAAAACGGGTTGCTGCGAGATGCTGATAAGGACCAGCACTTTTGCCAAACCAGCCATCATTGGTCACGTTTAGCAACCAGTCCGGCTGATCTGCATCGTCAATAACAGCCCCTGGGAAGATCACCTCATAGCAAATCAGGGGCGAGAAACTCGGCAAACCTGCAATATCAAGTGTCTGCGGTCCCGGACCAAAGGAGAAATCAGTGCGCCCGGCAGTCAGTTTCGGGATCGGAATCCAGTTGCGGAACGGCACATACTCGCCAAACGGGACGAGATGGAACTTGTCGAAACTCGCAACAATCTCTCCGGTACTGTCAAGAACCTGAACCGCGTTCCAGACTTTGAATTCATCCGTATCGCGCGGATAGGTTCGCGGAGCCCCGGTAACCAGAATATCATCAGATCCGAGAACCGAGGCCATCTGCAACCTGCGTACCGGTTGGGTTTCGACAAAAAATGTCGCAGCCGTTTCGGGCCAGATCACGATACGTTTGCGGTCCGGTGCCATATCGGCCGGGCGACGCGACAGTCGCAGCAGTTTTGCAAAATGCTGGTCCTGAAGTTCCGGTACCCACTTTTCACGCTGCGGGATATTGGGCTGCACGACCTGCACCAAAGGCAAATCTTCAGAAACGGGGACCTCGGCATCCACGGACCCCACCAATGCAAGGCGAAACGCACCGCCGCCCCACAACAGCCCCGCAATCATGATGCCCGCAAACGCGGTCAATCGCCCGGCACGCCCGGCAATAAAAGTCGCAGGCAAAGTCGCAAACAGGCCGGTAATCACCGAAAGTCCGTAAACCCCGACGATCGCGGAAAATTGCATCGGTGCCGGATCAATCGCCCAGACATGCGCCAGCAAGTTCCATGGGAACCCGGTCATCAGATGACCGCGCAAGAATTCCGCCACCGCCCAAAAAGCTGCCAGCATCACCGCACGCCCGATAATTTCGCGCGTCAGCCACCAGCTCGCCCAAACGGCAACCATCGGAAAGATCGCAAGCCCGCCGCCCAGCCCGAGCAACACAAACGGAATCATCCAGCCATAGATTTCCGGCTCGACCAGAAAGGCATGACTGACCCAGTAAAAACCGGCGGCAAAATGCCCGGTCCCGAACCACCAACCCGCCGAAAGTGCGCCTTTGTTGCATTTAACGCCTTCAAGCGACCAAAGCAGCACGGCAAAAGCTATTGGAAGAGCCGGTAAAAAGAAGAAAGGCGGCAACGCCAATACCGCAACCGCCCCGGACACCAGCCACAAAAAACGCCTGCGCCAACCCGAAAGGTTGGCTAGGCGCGCCGCCAGTCTATCAATCATTAGATGATCCCTGTTTGGAACTTTCGTCACTGATCGCGGTCGGCTCGGTGCGGATCAGGTGAATGCGCAAGCGCCGGATACGGCGTGGATCGGCATCAAGAACTTCGAACTGGATACCGGTCGGATGCTCGATCAGCTCACCCCGCGCAGGTACACGCCCCGCCAGCGAAAAGACCAGGCCGCCCAGTGTATCAATATCTTCGTCCTCATCCTCGTCCAGCAGGCCAAAGCCCAGCTTTTCTTCAAGGTCTTCGACCTCGTAACGCGCATCGGCAATATAGCAGCCATCCGAAAGGCGGATCAGCTTCGGTGTCTGGTCAACGTCGTGTTCGTCATCAATTTCGCCGACAATTTCCTCGACCAGATCCTCGATGGTGATCAGGCCATCAATACCGCCAAACTCGTCGACCACCAGCGCCATATGCGTCCGCGACAGACGCATTTCCGATAGCAGGTCAAGCACACGAATCGCAGGCGACACGAACAGCACCCGGCGCAACAGGGTTTGCAGCTGGAATTCCTTGCCTGCCGCAACACACCCCAGAACATCCTTGATATGGACCATACCCGCGATTTCATCGATAGACTCGCCGTAAACCGGCAGGCGGGAATGTGCCTTTTTGACCATCACTTCGACCAGCTCGTCAAGCGTGATGCTTTTTTCGACCGCAACAATATCGGCGCGCGGGATCATCACATCCTCGGCGGTCATATCCCGAAGGGCGATGATATTTTCGAAAAGCGACCTTTCGTGAAGCGAGACAGGCTCGTCGTCTTCTTCACTGCGCTCGGCAAGTTCTTCAAGCGTGTCGGAAAGCGATGCCTCGCCGTTTCGCACCTTGCCGCGCTTAAGGCCCAATGCCGATGCGACATTGCCCCATAAGGACCCGTTATCCGAATCCTGACCATTATCCCCGCCTTGGCGAGGGCCTATACTGTCGTGGTCGTCGTCGCGCTGACTATTCTCGTTCATTGTCCTGTTTCGATATCTTGATCTTCGATCGGTTCATAGGGATCATCAATCCCCAGTGCGGCAAGAATTTGCCGTTCAAGTTCTTCCATCTCTTCGGCTTCATCATCAACCATATGATCATAGCCGACAAGATGCAGCGTGCCATGCACCGTCAGATGAACAAGATGATTTATCAGTGTCTTGTTCTGTTCAGAAGCTTCGCGTTCGCACGTTTCCCGTGAAACAACAATATCACCCAGCATCAATGGCATATCGGATGACATCATGAAATCTGCTGCATCATCCGCGCTTTCAAGGGCTGCGAACGATAAAACATTGGTCGGACTGTCCTTGCCGCGATAATCACGGTTCAATATCCGGACAGATGCATCATCGGATAACCGAACACCAACCTCAACTACCGGTGCAATACTTAAAAGCGATGCGCCATCCCCTTGGTCGGGTGTTCCATCGGTTGGAACGGCATCATCTTCCCAAAGCGCACCATCGCGCACAGCACCATCAAGGGCCGCACGCACAGCATTTTCAATCGCGTCGATCTCGGCCTTGGTCCAATTCCCCGCTTCAACATCAAGATCCAGATCAAGCGGTGTGGTCATCACCCTGATCCTCGTCCTTGATACCGCGATAGCCTTTTTTCAGGCGGTCCCGCAATGCATCTGCCGCGTCATAGGCTTGAACAATCTTGGTCACAAGCGCATGGCGCACGACGTCGCGCTGATCAAACTTGATCGTCGCGACACCCTTGACATCCGCAATGGTTTCAAGCGCATCACGCAGACCGGATTTGGTGCCATCGGGCAAATCGACCTGAGTCAGGTCGCCGGTCACCACCATCCGCGATCCTTCGCCAAGACGGGTCAGGAACATTTTCATCTGCATGGCTGTCGTATTTTGTGCCTCGTCCAGAATAACAAAAGCATGCGCAAGGGTACGGCCACGCATGAAAGCAAGCGGGGCAACTTCGATCTCGCCGCTTTCCATGCGCTTGATCACGACATCGCCGGGCAAGGTGTCATGTAGCGCATCATAAAGCGGGCGCAGATACGGATCGACCTTGTCCTTCAGATCACCCGGCAGGAAGCCAAGCCGTTCGCCGGCCTCGACCGCTGGACGTGACAGGACAATACGGTCAACCTGCCCTTGAATAAGCGATTGAACCGCCATCGCAACAGCCAGATAGGTCTTTCCGGTACCGGCCGGACCAATACCAAAGACCAGCTCGTGATCGAGCATGGCCTCGACATAATCTTTCTGGCGTTTGGAACGCGGCGAAATCCGGCGTTTTTTAGTCTGGATGGTCAGGCGCGATCCGCCAAACATATCTTTGGTCTGCCCGGTCCAAGGATCGGCTTCGTCAGGCTCGGACAAACGGATGGCACCATCAACCGTTTCGACATCGATATGATCAATTTCCTTGTCCCGCAGGCGTGCATAAAGCTGCCCCAGAACCTTTTTGGCCTGGGCAACTTTGGGACCTTGTCCAGCAAGAGTCACGACCGATCCGCGACTGGAAACCTGAACACCGGTGCCTTCGGAAAGGCGGGTCAGGTTTTCGGCCTGTGGCCCGTATAAAAGCTGGGCAAGTGCATTGTCTGCAAATTCGATCTGGTCGGTATCTTTGGTCGAAGACTTGGCTTTTGCCGTGTTTTTTGCCTTGGCTGAGGTGGCAGTCACGCAATTTTCCTTTCAGAATCCCGATTTTGAACCGGGGCATCGACCAGTTCACCGCCAAGAGAATTAGGCAGTGCTTCGGTTATTTTCAACCTTACGATCTGTCCCAGTGCCGATTCCGGCAAACCACTGACATGAACCGGCTGCATATAGGGGCTTTTTCCGACAAGCTGTCCTTCAAGTTTGCCGTAACGTTCCAGCAGGACATCCATTTCCCGGCCAAGGCAGTTTCGGTTGAATTCAAGCTGCTGTTCGGCCAGAAGCGCCTGCAGACGCATGATCCGCTCGGTCTTTACCGGTTCGGGAATCTGCAATTCCATGGCCGATGCCGGCGTACCGGGACGCGGGCTGTATTTAAAACTGAACGCCTGAATGAAGGTAATATCGCGCACCATCTGCATCGTGTCCTCGAAATCCTTATCGGATTCGCCGGGGAAGCCCACGATGAAATCCGAAGACAGCGCAAGATCGGGACAGACGTCTTTGAGTTTTGCGACTATTTCGCGATAAGAGGCACCATCATGTTTGCGGTTCATTGCCTGCAACACACGATCCGATCCCGCCTGAATGGGAAGATGCAGGAACGGCATCAGTTTGGGAAGGTCACGATGAGCCGCAATCAGATCATCATCAACATCGCGCGGGTGCGAGGTTGTGTAACGAATACGATCCAGCCCGTCGATGTCTGACAATTCGCGTAACAGACGGCCAAGCGTCCATTCTCCGCCATTCTGACCCTCGCCGTGATAGGCATTGACGTTCTGACCCAGAAGGGTGATTTCGCGTGTGCCTTTGGCAACAAGCTGCCTGGCTTCGTTGATCACATCCGCACCGGGGCGGGAATATTCCGCCCCGCGGGTATAAGGCACAACACAGAAGGTGCAGAATTTATCGCATCCTTCCTGAATTGCCAGAAAGGCTGAATAGCCCTGCCTTGAAACCTGTTGGGGCAGATGATCGAACTTTTCCTCGGCCGGAAAATCGGTATCGATGATGCGATCCCGCCCGACGGCACGGTTGGCGCGCGCCACCATTTCCGGCAGCCGGTGATAGGTTTGCGGCCCAAAGACCATATCGACCATCGGCTCGCGGCGCATCAGTTCGGCACCTTCGGCCTGCGCAACACACCCCGCCACGGCAACAATCATCTTGTCCGTTCCGTTCGCTTCCTTGGCTTTTTTATGTTTGCGAATACGACCGAGATCGGAAAAGACCTTTTCGGCAGCCTTTTCACGAATATGACAGGTATTGAGGATCACCATATCGGCACCTGCGGCGTCGTCGACCGGCTGGTAACCCAGCGGCGCCAATACATCCTGCATGCGCTGGCTGTCATACACATTCATCTGACAGCCATAGGTTTTTACAAAAAGCTTCTTCGTCTCGCTCACTTCTGATTCCGTTTTTGCTCTTTCGAATACGCCGAAAAGCGGTGTGAAAATTCACACCGCAGACCGGACATCTTCGATATCTGAAATCCCGGCTACATGAAACCCAATTCACGCAACCCGATTATAAGGCAAAACGGTCAGGAGCCGAACTGACGATCAGGTCCGAACAAACGAAAATCTTCGGAAACGATGGCCAGTGGCGAAAAGCCGATCAGATCGCCCGAACGTCCGTTATCAATCAGCGGAACCGGAACACCCTGATGCATGCCGGTCAGCGCTGCATGATGTCCACGCGCAACAGCTGTTTCACACATTCGGGAAAGTTCCTTTCGCGACCCGGCATCGGCCAGAGTCACAGCCGGATGAACAACCAGCTCAACCGTTACTTTGCCAAGTGCCAGAAACTGCCACAAATGCGAGGCCAAGTCCATATCGCCGTACCAGGAATAGAATGCCCGCAAATCACGCCCGATCGGGGCACCGTCAAGACGGGTTGCGGCAATCGACACCGGCTGGACTTTAACCGGGGAACCATCTGGCATCGTGCGTTCGGCAACACCAAACAGGGTCGATTTGAATGGCAGAACGCGATTACCGTCGTTGCTGGTGCCTTCCGGGAACAGAATCAGCTTATGCCCGCTGGCAAGACGCTGGGAAATCTGGTCATTCTGTTCGCGTGAACGCGCGGGGCGACGTTCGACAAAGGTCGACCGCTGCAATTTGGCGAGTGTTCCGAAAATCGGCCAGCTGGCGACTTCGGTCTTGGCAATAAAGCTGCCACGGGCAAACGCCCCCAGCACCGGGATATCAAGATATGATGCGTGGTTGGCAACGATAATGCCGGGCCCGTCCAGAAGCTCCGCCCCGGAAACGCGGACTTCGATATGAAGGATTTTCAGGCAAAGCGCATGGTAGAAACGCGGCAGATCATCGGCCAGTTGCAGGCGAAACGCAATCGCCATCATCTGAACCGGAATCAGGATCAAAGTCAGCAGAGCATAGGCCAACAGCCGAATGGCTGCACACGCATAGCAGTTCACGATACCCTCGCGGTCCGTTCGTAATGCTTGTAATAACGATCCGTTACCTTTTCCGTCGGTAACACGATGCAGATGTCAGTGGTATTGAACTGATGATCGACCACGGCACCATCACCGACGAAACCACCCAGTCGCAGATAGCCCTTGATCAATGGTGGCAGATCGCGAAGCGCCTGGCGGGCGTCGATTGCATCGATGGTCGTGCGCGCCATCGGTTCGTACCGGCCTTCGACCGCGCGTGGGCGCATTTCTTCAGGTGCCAGATGGTTGTGATGCAGATAGGTCAGAACATCACCAAAGGCATCCGGATCGGTGCCATGGAACGATGCGCAGCCAAACATCAGCTTGATATCGTATTTGAAAACATAGGCAGCAATTCCCTGCCAGAGAAGTTGCAGGGTCGGCATGGTGCGATAGGCTTCCTCTACACAGGAACGACCAAGTTCCATGATCTCGCCATTGCCCTGTGCAGCGTCAAGCATCGACTGGATGTGATATTCATCCGCGCTGTAAAAGCCACCATGCTGATTGGCAACCGACTGGCGCAGCAAACGATAGGTCCCGACAACCCCGTCAGGCCCCTGGCCACGATTGTGATCAATTACCAGCAGATGGTCACACAGGGGATCATAATGATCAAAATCACGCTCAGCCGCAGCCATTTCGGCACTCGGCTTTGCGCCGCGTTCCTCATAGAACACCTTGTAGCGAAGTTTCTGGCTTGCGAGGAGTTCGTCCTCGGTCTCGGTGAGGCGCACCTCTAGCCGCTGCTGTCGATCGTCGCTCATCGCAACTCCCTTTCGTTCATCTGCGCAGATTTTGCGCAAGTTTCGCGTCAGGGGCGAGTGAAGGCTTTGTTAAGAACGCGTAACAGGAATATGAAAAGCCACCCGCTCGACGGGAGCGGATGGCTTGAAATCTGCGATTTTCGCAACCGGTTTGTCAGAAATCGGTTACTTTTCGTCCTTCATCGGAACGCCGTAAAGCTCCAGACGATGGCCGACAAGCTTGAAACCAAGCTCTCTGGCGATCTCTTCCTGAAGCTTTTCGATTTTTTCGTTCGAAAATTCGATCACTTTACCCGACCGCATGTCGATCAGATGATCATGATGTTCCTCGGTCAGTTCCTCATAACGCGCACGGCCATCGCCGAAATCGTGTTTTTCGAGGATATCCGCCTCTTCAAAAAGGCGAACGGTCCGATAAACGGTCGCAATCGAAATCTTCGGGTCAATTTCCGTCGCCCGGCGATAAACCAGCTCCACATCGGGATGATCTTCAGATTCTGACAGGACCCGGGCAATCACCCGGCGTTGGCCGGTCATTTTCAGACCCGCGTCGATGCACTTCTGCTCGATGGTTGATTCTGCAAGCATAGTCTTGTTTCTCGTTTCCGGTTCCGCCTGTCCCCAAGCCAGGATGCTCCCAGGCTCTTGCTCTCATGTGGGCTAAATATCGAGAAAACTGTCACATATCGCAAGGTACAAATCGCGATATTTTGTTCTCTTCAACTTGCCTCCTGCCCGATGAAACGCTACTTCACGTTTTCGGGGCCCATCAGGAGACAGTATATGGACGACATCACGCCCGATCATAAGATCGACATCACCAAAGATGTCTGCCCGATGACGTTTGTTCGCACCCGGCTGAAACTTGAAACCATGACACAGGGTCAGATTCTGGAAGTCACACTGGGTACTGGCGAACCGTTAAAAAACGTTCCGCGTTCTGTCACCGAAATGGGTGACACAGTCATTGATATTGTCGAACTTTCCGACGCACCGGACACATATCGTTTAACGATACGAAAAGGCTGAAGCACATCCGTTGCATCGTCATCGGAGCTTAGACTATAACAGCTTGGCGGTCAAAACCACACATTTGATGTGGATATACCGAAATAGAATGCATCCAGCTTGCATTAATCGCCCCAGCCCAAAACACAAACACCAAGATCACGCACCATAACCAACGCATCGACCTCGCGACCGGACTTTCGGCGATAGTATTTTTTGCGCCGTCCTATTTCGGTAAAACCGCAATGACGATATAGCGCTATCGCCGGTGCATTATCGTCGGCTACTTCCAGCAAAACCCGCTTCACACCTGTTTCGCGCAAACGCTCAAAGGTCAGGCTCAGCAGTTTTCTGGCGACACCGGATTTACGAGCATCCTTCGCAACCACAATGGTATTGACCTCAGCCTCGTCGAGCACCGATTGCATCTGGATAAAACCAAGCGGCCTGTCTTTCAGGTTTTCCGCGTCGTTCCCCGGTTCAAAAGCCAGAAAACCGAAAGCACCAGGAACATCAAGCAACCTGATCATCTCGTCTTCGGACCAGTATTCTTCGAACCCATCGGCATGCAGGGCACTGGCCAACGCGCAAAATGCCGCGGTAAGGGGAACGATTTCAATCCTGTCCACAAAGTCCGGCTGGCGCGAAGAATTATTCATCCTTCGTCTGCCGGTTTGTTTTTCGCCGGTCCCTGATCCTCAATACGACGCGCATCGGGTGCACGCAGATACATCGGCACCGGCGGCAGGTTTTCATCCGTACCCCAACGTGCCGCAGCAATCCGTGCAACGTTGCCCGCCCGCGGCAGACCCGGTGCGGTACAATCATAAAACGCATCGGGCGCATGTGCAGCCGCGGTCAAAAGGCGCGGGGTCGCATCACCGGCCAGAAGCGTATCGCCGGGTGGTGCCATCATCAGGGCCTGTCGCGGGGCAACACATTCTGGCGTACTTAGCGGTCGTTTCCTGCCATCAAAGGCCTGAGCGAAAATCTCGTTCCGTTTGCTATCAAGGGCGACCAGAATATTTCGCCCCTGCTGATCGCGTTCAGAAACACCATAAGCCACCGCCTCAAGCGAACTGACACCAACCACCGGGATTTTGCGCGCCAGTCCCAGCGCACGCGCTGTAGCAAGGCCGATACGCATGCCGGTAAAAGCCCCCGGTCCGACAGTCACGGCAATGCCGTCAACCTCATCAAACGTGATGCCCGCCTGCCTGAGACTTTCGGCAATGAAACCCATCAGGTTTTCGGCCTGTCCGCGTTCCATATCTTCGTAAAGCTCGCCTTTGACCACGCCATTGATCAGCACCGCTGTTGAAAGCGACGTTGACGCAGTATCAATTGCCAAAAGCGTCGGGCCGCTTTTTTCTGCTGGCCCGGATGACGTTTGCGATACGGCCTGATCTGCGTTATGGGGATTGCTGCGCAACTGACCGGTCAGCATTTTTTTGATGTAATCGGTAAACGACAAGAACAGGGGGCCTCCGGCAATGGCGCTGGTCGAAATTACACCACAAGAATATGATGTCGATATTGATATTGTTTATGCCACGGATCGCAATTTCACCGGGGCACCAATCTATTCACGGCCTGCCTGCTATCTTCATCGCGATGCGGCGGACTGCCTGAAAAAGGCGGTCGCCATGACACGACGTCACGGGAAACGCATTCGCGTGCTGGATGCTTTCCGTCCACAAGAAGCCCAGCGGGCCCTTTGGAACCATACACCCAATCCCGATTTCATCGCCAATCCCGATCTTGGATCGCCACATGGCCGTGGTGTGGCCATTGATCTAACGCTGTTGGACGAAAACGGCAAGGAACTGGATATGGGGACAGGGTTTGATGAAATGCATATCCGGTCCTATCACGGGGCGGACGGGCTTTCAAAAGACGCTGAAGCCAACCGTTTGCTGTTGCTTGGCATCATGGTCAGCGCCGGATTCGAGTATTACGATCATGAATGGTGGCACTATCAGTTACCTAATGCGCGCAGCAAATACCCACTGCTTTCCGACAGTTCTCTGCCGGAAAGCATGATGAAATAACATCCACTGGATTCCTGAATGCGGAATTTCTTCGTGGTTAAAGGACCGCCCGGCCGCTCTCGGGATCGAAAAGCGACACACGTCCCCCGTCAATCATGATCCGGGCGTCAGTGCCGGAACTGAAATGCTGTTCGGGGCCGGTCCGCGCAGTGACTTCCGATCCCGCAACCGCAAGACGGACATACTGATCGGGGCCGGTCGGTTCAGCCAGAAGCACCCGTGCATTGGCTCCAAGGTCATCAAACATCAGATGTTCGGGACGCGCCCCCAGTGTCACGGATTGTCCGATCAGGTCACGCGCACGGGCCGGCATGCCGGCCAAAGGCAACTGACCCGATCCGCCATCAAAGGCAATACCATCGCCATTCTGGACCAGCTTGCCGTCGATGAAATTCATGGTCGGAGCCCCAACGAAGCTTGCGACAAATTTGTTGGCCGGCCGACGATAAACATTTTCCGGCGTATCTGCCTGCTGAATGGCCCCCTTGTCCAGCACCACCACCTTGGTCGCCAGTGTCATGGCTTCGATCTGGTCATGGGTAACATAGACAATCGTCCGACCAAGCCGCTCATGCAGGCGTTTCAGTTCCACACGCATATCGGCGCGCAGTTTGGCATCAAGGTTCGATAACGGTTCGTCAAACAGGAAAACCGAGGGCTCGCGCACCAGCGCACGACCAATTGCCACACGCTGTTGCTGCCCGCCGGACAATTGCGACGGTTTGCGATCCAGAAGCGGGGTGATTTGCAGAAGTTCACCAATATCATCGACACGCTTTTCGATATCGGCCTTAGACATGCCGCGCATTTTAAGGCCAAAACCGATATTCCTGCGCACCGACATGGTCGGATACAGTGCATAGGACTGAAACACCATCGCGATATCGCGTTCATCGGGTTCCAGTTCTGTCACATCCCGCCCAGCGATATGGATTGATCCACCGGTGACAGGTTCCAGGCCGGCAATCATGTTCAGGATCGTCGATTTGCCGCACCCCGACGGCCCCAGCAGAACCAGAAATGCGCCGTCCTCAATCTCGAGATCGATGTCTTTCATCACGGTCAGACCGGCATAGGCCTTGGTCACACCACATAATTCAACGCCATTCATGCCCTGCTATCCTTTCACTGCACCAGCCGCAATTCCGCGAACAAACAACCGCCCCGACAGTAGATAAACCGCCAGTGTCGGAAGCGCTGTCAGCATGGTGGCAGCCATATCGACATTATATTCCTTCTCGCCGAACTGCGATCCAACAAGGTTGTTAAGCGCAACCGTCATCGGCTGCCCGGACCGTCCGCCAAAGGTCAGGCCCAGCAGGAAATCGTTCCAGATGTATGTGAACTGCAAAATCATCGCCACACCAAGGATCGGCAATGACAGCGGCAGCATCACGTACCAGAACAAAGGCCAGAATCCGGCCCCGTCAATACGGGCGGCTTTGAGCAAATCCTGCGGAACGGTTTTGAAAAAGTTGCGGAACATCATGGTGGTAAAGGCAATGCCCCAGATGACATGCACCAGAACAAGCCCCGAAATGGAGCCAAATATTCCCAATTCACGCACCATGATGATCAGGGGATAAAGTGTCACCTGTGGCGGGATGAACATGCCAACCAGAAGAGCGGCAAACATCAGATTGGCCCCGCGCATTTTCCACGCCGCCAATGCATAGCCGGTAACCGCACCAAGTCCTACCGACAGGAACAGGGCCGGAATGACGATTTTCACCGATGTCAGGAAGGAAGATGACAGGCCACCGCAATCTCCACCTGCGGTTTGGGTACAATCGCCAGACCATGCTTCGCGCCACGCATCAAAACTTGGTTTTGCTGGCAGGGCAAAGATACTGCCTTCGCGGATTTCATTCATCGGTTTAAGGGACGTCGACACCATGATCAGAACCGGTGCCAAAATCATCAGGGCAGCAATTCCCAGCATTCCGTAAAGCGCAAGACGGTTATATCGCATGGTCAATGCCCCCCGCCATCACGTGCTTTGCGCAGTTCAAAATGGATATAGGGTGAAATGACTGCAATCACGGTACAAAGCAATACAAACGCACCGGCCGCACCAAGGCCAAGTTCCTGCCGGTTCAGGATATGATCAACCACAAATTTCGCCGGCAAATCCGATGAAAAGCCGGGTCCGCCACCGGTCAGCGCAACGACAAGGTCATAGGCCTTCATGACAATCGCGCTCATCAGGATGAAGACGGTAAAGAAGACGGTGCGCATCATCGGCGTAATCACATGCAGATAGACCCGCCAGACAGGAATCCCGTCCACCCGCGATGCCTTCCAGATATTGGGATCGACATTACGCAACCCCGCCAGAAACAGTGCCATGCACAGCCCGACCTGTTGCCAGATACCGGCAATTGCCAGGGTATAAATCGACCGGTCCTGGCGCACGATCCAGTTGAATTCAAACGTGGTCCAGCCCAGTTCGCGCACCGCATCCTGAAGGCCCAATCCCGGATTCATCACCCATTGCCAGATCACGCCGGTAACGATGAAGGACATCGAAAGCGGCAGCATGAAAACCGTGCGAAACATACCCTCGGCCTTGATCCCACGATCAATCAGGATCGCCAGCAAATAACCGAAAACGATGCATCCGCCGATAAACAGGAATCCGTGGATGGCAATATTCTGCATCGCCGTCCACCAGCGTTCATTGGCAAACAGACGCACATATTGATCGAACCCGGTAAATTTATAGACCGGCAACAGACGCGAGCGCGTCAGCGAGATCACAAAAGTCCAGATAATAAAGCCATAAAAACAGACGATGGTGATCGTCATGGCAGGGATCAGCGCCATTCTTGCCGTCCATTGCGGACGCCAGCGCCATCTGCCGTCGTGCGAAGTTTTCAACGCACCCTGTGCCGGTTCGGCCATGAATAATCTCGCTTCTTTGTAAAAGCGCCGCTGCATTACGCAGCGGCGCACCTGCAAAGTCGTGTCATTCCGATCGCCTTACTTGGCGTAGGAAAACGCCAGACGGAATTATTCCTGTCCCTGTTCCGGGCGCATGTCAGCACTGTTACAG
>CAMPHD010000026.1 GCA_946885765.1 uncultured Thalassospira sp. | reverse complement strand
ATGAAACTTCGTATGCTTAACGGCAGCCACTCCCTGATCGCCTATTTGGGGCAAGTAGGTGGTTACCGCTATGTTCGTGACGCAATGGCAAATGAGGCCTTCTCGCAACTTGTTGCGCAACATATGGAAAATGCTGCCGTAACGATGGCACCGCTTGCCGGGATTGATTTTTCCGATTACGGGGCCGAACTGGTCGAACGTTTCCGCAATCCCGAAATCGCACACGAAACCCGTCAGATCGCCATAGACGGCACCGAAAAACTCCCGCAGCGGATTTTCTCCCCGGCTTGTGCTCTGCCGCAGGAAAGCAAGATGCTCAGTACGTTTGCCCTTTGTTTTGCGGCATGGATGGCTGTGATGCGCCAGCGCGTCAATACAGCGCCAGACGGAGCCGTCGAACTGCTCAATGATCCACGTGCAAACGAAATCATGGAAGCACTGGCGGATAGTCAGGATGCAGCCGCGATATACGAAAAACTGTCCGGGCTTAAGGGCTGGATGCCCAAACAGTTGCTGGATAGCCAGTTCTGGCGTGAAGCCGTGATTGAACGCCTGTCGATACTAATGTCGGACGGCGCCGATGCCGCCATCAGGCACGAGATCGACGCGTAGACTTTATCCCAGTTCTTTGCTATCTAAATGATTTCCAGAACCGGTGTGGTCAAAAGCTGCCCCGTCGTGACATCGCCGATGCCGCGGTCGGTTTGGTGTGGGCCGGAGTTGCAGGCCAATGTTGCGCCGAACAGGGCCTTGAAAACCAGATAGGGCGGTTGCCAGTTGATAATCGCATCTGTCGCGGTTCTGATATCGGCAAATTGCTGCGCAACATGATCCATTGGTGCGTCCGATATCAGCCCGCAAAGCGGCAGGGGAAGAAGCGCATCAAGTTTGCCGTTTGATGCGACCGCCATGCCGCCACCAGCACGAATGACGGCATTGGCCGCGACCATCATGTCGCACGGGTTGCCACCGAACACTGTAACATTGTGGCTGTCATGCGAGACGGTGGTGCAAACGGCACCTTTCCATTCACCCCATCCGGTCAGGAAGCCAACACGTGGTTTGCTGTCTGCCTTTCCGTGACGATGGGCAACGGCGATCATGGTCGTGCCCGAAGGTGGCACAACATAGCCGTCTTTGACATCGGCATCGGCTGTTGCCCAACGGGTAAAGCGTGGCCGGTCGATGGTGGCGATCCGCACGCGATCGCCGGATGCGGGAACACGAAAATCATCGATTGTCAGGAGATCAATCTTCATGGTGTCAGACAAGGGGGCGGGATCAATCGAAACCGGCTGTGATGCCATTTCACCGGCCCCGGCGACGATTTCACCATTTGCAATAACCTGGCGTGCCCTGAAATCGGTCAGGTCGTCAAAGATGACAATATCGGCACGCCTTCCGGCAGCAATCAGACCAAGATCAGAACGGCCAAGGCGTACCGCAGCATTCAGGGTGGCCGCCCGCAACGCCCATTCCGGCCTCATGCCATAACGGACCAGCCGACGCACCACATCATCAAGCCCGCCCGCGTTAAACAGGTCATCGGGGAATACGTCATCGGTACAAAGCGTGACGGTTTGCGGTAGGAAACCCAATTCATTGAGCGTCTCGACAAAGCCCGGCAGAAGATGGTCATGCGATCCGCGCATTTCAATCGCAAGACCGGCACGCAGTTTTGCCATTAGATCATCGTTTGAAACCAGTTCATGATCGGAACTGACCCCGGCCGTGATAAAGGCGGCAAGATCGGGTCCTTCGAGGCCGCGCGCATGACCGCAGACAAGTTTCCCCGAAGCAAGCCCTGCCTGCATGATATTGGTCATGCGAGGATCGCGATCAATTACACCACGCATATTCATGACTTCGGCAACCCCGGCGACTTCGGGCCATGACAGCATTTCGGCCATGGCATCACCGTCAAAATCAGCACCGGATATTTCAAGGCCGGGGGCAGCGGGAACGCAGGACGGCGCCAGAACAAGAACACGTAATGGCAGGTTTCGCGTCGCATCAATCGCCCAGCGGACACCATCAAGCCCCCGCACATTGCCAAATTCATGCGGATCCCAGACGATTGTGGTGACGCCGCGGGCAACGACCGTTTCGGCATAGACCGCCGGTGTGACCATCGAACTTTCAATATGCATGTGCGTGTCGATCAGGCCGGGGCTGACATAGCCGCCACGGGCACTGACGATTTTGCGGGCGTCGCTTCTGGTTGCGGATTCATGGACGCTGGCGATCATCGGGCCGATCAGGCCGATATCGGCCTTTCGAATTTCCCCGGTCACCATATCGACAAGCTTGCCGCCCGTAATCAGGATATCGAACGGTTCATCACCGCGTGCGGCAACAGTGGCGCGTGTGCGCAATTTATGGCAGGTCAGATCACCGGGTTCTGTCGTACGATTATTCATTTCGCTGCTTCCGCCTTGAGGGCTGAAAAGATCAGGTTGCGCGCGCGTTCCGCGTTAACAGAAACGGAATATTGCGCGTTTCTGATCGCGGTCGGGCACGGGTCAACAATGGTTTGCCCGCGCGAAGGACCGTGGCTGGTCTCGACTTCGATATGTGCATCGGCAAAGCTGATCGTATCTTCATCAATCACCGCGACTGCCGCACAAGGATCGAAAACCGCCATCGCATCGCGCCCGCGTGACAGGGCGATATTGATGTATCCTTTGGTCAGATCGGCCAGAAGACCTGCATTTTTCCCGCCAGCATTGCGGATCGGTGCAACATCATCCGGGGTAGCAAGCACCTGCCGGCAAAGATCAAGATCAACCATGCGCAATTGCACCTGATGGGATAGGGTAATCGCGACCGCCTCGGGGTCGGCAAAGGCATTATATTCTGCCAGTGCAGTGTGATTGCCCCGTGTTACCGCGCCACCCATCCATGTCACGCCGTCGATTTTGCGCGCCAGATCAGGCCGGGCCAGAACCAGCGATGCAATATTGCCAAGCGGGCCAAGGGCCAGAATATGGCGCTCATTATCCGGTCCGGATTTGCTTTCAAGCCAGTTGCAAAGGCCGTCGAACGCGCTGCATTCTGCAATCGGGCGGCAATCGGGAAGATGTGAACCGCTTGATTGCATGCCAAGGGGGCCAAGAATTCGTTCAGCGGTTTCAAGCCCGCCCATAACCGCCGTTTCGCGACCGGTATAGATTCTGAAACCCCAGCCAAACTGGCGCGCGGCACTGGCAGCATTGATGCGCACGCGTTCAAGCGGGGAATTTCCGGCAATCAGTGACATCCCGTCGATCCGCTTTCCGGCATGGATGACAACCAGCACCGCGACCAAATCGTCAAAGCCCATATCTGTGTCGATCCAAAGCCCCATCAGAGGCTCCCGACCCGGGAAAGGGATGCTGCCTTTGTCACAGGCAGATCGAATTTCAGGACAGAACCGAATTCATGTGCCGGAAGGCTGGCATCGCATTCCGCCTTGATCGGGCCAAGCGGGGTATCAAGCAGATATTCCCGTGTTCCACCGGCAAAAGACGTACCGCGTATCGTGCCCTCGAACGGCCCATCGCCAAGGGTGACCATGGACGGGCGCCAGGCAAGGCCTTTGGCATCACGCGGGGGCGTGCCCGACAGTTCGACAGTCCCGGTTGCGGTTTTAAGTTTGCCGTTTTCAAGCGCGAAGACATTTTCAAAGCCGACAAAGTCCGCAACAAAATCGGAAACAGGGCGGTTATAGATATCCTCTGGCGTGCCGATCTGCTCGATATGACCATCGAGCATCACGATAATCCGGTCGGCCATGGCAAGGGCTTCGACCTGATCGTGGGTGACGAAGATCATCGTGACGCCGCTTTCCTTTTGTACGCGCTGCAATTCGGTCCGCATTTCAAGGCGCAGACGGGCATCAAGGTTTGATAACGGTTCGTCAAGCAGCAGCACCTTGGGTTCCATCACCATCGAACGCGCCAGCGAGACGCGCTGCTGCTGGCCGCCGGAAAGCTCGGCGGGTTTGCGGGTAGCGAATTTGGACAGCCCAACAGTACGAAGACCTTCCTGAACCTTGCTGTCCAGTTCCTTGCCGCGAACACCCATCAGCTTCAGGCCAAAGGCCACGTTTTCATAAACGTTAAGGTGCGGGAACAGGGCATAGGACTGGAACACCAGCCCGACCGGTCGTTTGTTCGCAGGCGTGCGGGTGATGTCGACTTTATCAAGGATTATCTTGCCCGATGATGGTTCCATCAGTCCGGCAATTGCGCGCATGGTGGTGGTTTTACCGCAGCCTGACGGGCCAAGCAGGGCAACCAGTTCGCCCTTGCCGATATCAAGATCCATTTCCGGCACGGCAACGTTTTTGCCGTAAGATAGGGTCAGTTTTTCAAGACAGAGAAAGCGGGCATCAGACATAGCGGGAAAATCCTAGGAAACGTTCGGCCAGAAAGACAATGCCCAGCGACATGAAGGCAAGCAGCGCGGACAGGGCTGCGACCGACGGGTCATAGGTGATTTCCATATAGGCGAGCATGTCGATTGGAAGGGTTCGGACGCCGGGGCCTGACAAAAACAGGGAAACCGGCACCTGATTGAAGCTGGTGACAAAGCCCAGAACGAAGGCGGCGAGAATACCGCCGCGGATATTTGGCATCACCACGCGGAAAAAGGCACCAACCCGCGACGATCCCAAAAGTACCGCGGCTTCTTCAATGTCGGATCGTAAATTGTTCAGGCTGGCCGATACGACGCGCACGGCATAGGGTAAGATCAATGCGGTATGCGCAAGAAACAGCGCAAACAGAATCCCAAAATTAAAGGGTACGACGAAGTAACGCAGCAGAGCCAGACCGACAATAATGCCCGGCACAATGATCGGCGATGATACGATGGTGCGGATAGTTTCCGCACCGGGGACCTTGTAGCGCGATAGCGCGTAACTTGCCGGAATGCCAAGGATCAGGGCGGCAAGCGTGCCGCCGATGGCAAGAAACATCGAGATGCCGAAACTCGCACGGAAGCTTTCGACTTCGAAGACTTTCAGCACCCAGCGCAGGGACAGTCCCTGCGGCGGGAAGGCAAGCGTTTCGCCAGCCGACAGCGATGCCGCGATAATGATCAGGAACGGGCCAATCAGAAAGGCCAGCACCAGCAAAAGAATGATCGGGGAAAACAGCTTGTTGGTCATCGCTTGTTCCTCGCGGTGGCAAGGCGTTTGAGCAGAAGATTGGCTGCAAATGCCATGACGATCAGGATCAGGGCGATCACACTGGCCGATACGAAATCATTGGCAACTGTTACGCGCTGATAAAGCAGGGTTTCAAGCATCAGGACCTTGGAACCGCCCAGAATGGCCGGGGTGATATAGGCGGTCATTGATCCGGTAAAGACTAGCGTACCACCGATCACAAGGCCCTCTTTGGTCAGCGGCAGGATGACTTTGGTGAAAACCTGCAACCAGTTGGCGCCAAGAACACGAGCAGCCGGCACAGCATCGCGGGGCATGTTTTCAAGTGCGCTAATCAGTGAAATGATCATCAGCGGCAGGAACAGTTGCAGCAACCCGATGAAAACGGCGGTTTCGGTGAACAGGAAGCGGATCGGTTCATCTGATAGTCCGACGGCAACCAGTGCCTTGTTCACAAAGCCGGTCCGGCCAAGGATGACCAGCCAAGCATAGGTCCGCGCCACCGGCGAAATCATCAGCGGCAAGACGACAAGGCCGGTGATCCGGCCCTTGCCCTTCGGCGGTAGGTTCACGATTGCAAAGGCCGCAGCATAGCCGATCACGGCTGAAGCTGCCGTGACCAGTGCCGCAAGTTTAAGCGTGCGCAAAAAGACCGTCTGATTGAGCGACTGGGAGAAGAAATCGATATAGGCCTGTATCGTCCAGCTGTCGCCCGACCGAAAACCTTCGGACAGAAGAATCAGAACCGGGGCCAGAAAGACCACAGCGGCAAAGATCGCGGCAGGGAGGACCAGCGCAAAGGCTTCGGCCCGGTTCTGAAACATCTCGGCAACCTTGTCGTCGGTTAAAGTCAATAGGTGGCGGGAGCAAGGCCCGCCGGATCGGGGCAAATGGCGACATGCCCCGATCCGATAATGATCATGGTGGCGATTACTGGCCGACCTTGTTGTTCCATTCCGACAGCCATGTTTCCTGATTGTCGATGGCAACCTGTGACGGGATCAGATGCAGGTTGGCAACCGTGTCAGCCCCATAGGTCAGGTTTTCGGCAATCTCGTCGGAAACCTTGACGTCCTTGTTTGCCGGGCTGTCGACAAGGTTTTCGGCCAATGCTGTCTGGATTTCGGTCGAAAGCCAGAAATCCATGAATTCAAGTGCAAGATCGCGGTTCTTGCTGCCCTTGGTCAGGACCATGACATTCATGCCGCCGGACTGGCCTTCTTTCGGGGTTGCCCATTTGATTGGCAAATTCATTTTCGAGAAGCCGGACCATGCAAAACGTCCGATGGGTGCGGCCCAGATTTCTTCCTGCTGCATCAGTTGCACCAACTGGGATGAACGAACATAGAAGGTGACGATTTCGTCCTTCTTTTCGCCAACGGCTGCAATTGCGGTTTTCAGCGACGGGTCTTCATCGCCAAGTGCCTTGCCCAGCATATAAAGGGTCAGCGGACCCTGTGTCGTCGTGACGTTCGGAAGGGCAACATGATCCACCACGTCATCGGCCAGAAGGTCGGCCCAGCTTTCGACTGTCATCTTGTCAGAACGATAGGCAATCGAGCTGGCATAGAAGGTGTAGCCGACACTCATGCCATCACCATTCGGGTCTTTGGCAATGTCGTAAAGCTTGTCAAAGTTCGACAGCTTCGACGTATCGATCTTGTCGGTCAAACCGTCTTTGGCAGCCGCCAATGCATCGCGCATGGAAATAACCGCAAGGTCGATGACCGGATCGGCTTTGTTGGCTTCGATTTTGGCGAGACGTTCGACCGAGTTGCCGGTTTCGACAACCAGTTCGCAACCGCATTTTTCTTCGAACGGGTCGTACAGGAGTTCCTTGAATTCATCCTGAGCGAAACCATAGACCGAAATGGTCAGGGTCTTTTCCTGGGCCTTTGCCGCACTTACAGACAGCAAAAGGGCAGCAGAAGCCATAAGCAGTTTTTTCATCGGCATCACAGCGTTTCTCCGGTTGGGAAGGGTGCGTCAGGGGAAGCAGCCGGTCCGCTTGACGCGCGGACCATCAGTTCCATCGAAACCTTCGACGTATCGGCAGTGACGGTCTGTTTTGCCGCCTTGCCATTTTGAACGGTGGATTTGCCCTGTTCGATTTCACGGACAAGGGCGGCGATGGCCAGCTCGGCAATCCGGGCCATATCCATATGCACCGTGGTTAGCGAAGGGGTCACCACGGGGGAAAAAATCAGATCGTCAAAACCGGTTACGCTGACCTGCTGCGGGACCTTGATCCCGGCGGTCTGCAATTCGGTCAGAACGCGAAGGGCATGCAAATCCGAAACAGCGGCAATCGCCGTGACGCCGTTTTTAACGTGGTCAATCAGGCCAAGCGATGCCCGTTCGCCACTTTCGTGCATCAATGTTTCAAGCCAGATCGTCGTATGACGGGTATTGCGACCAAGGGCCGACTTCATGCCGCCGATGCGGTCATTCTGCACATTTGATGCCGGATCATGCCCGATCAGAAGAAAATTCTTATGCCCCAGATCGACCAGATGGCGCGCAACCTTCGCCCCGCCTTCCCAATGGTCCGCTGAAACAGTGTTGCCCGGTGTTGACGGGGTATCGACCATTGCGACAGGACATCCAACATCACCGATCCGTGTGCCACGACGCGGAATGACGACCAGACCGTCAACGCCACGTTCGATCAGGCGGCTGATGGCCTGTGTCTGGGTGGTGACCTTGCCACGTGAGTCCGCAATCAGAACCCCATATCCGACATTTGATGCCGCCGCTTCCATGGCCTGCGCAATTTGCGGGAACAGCGGATTGGAAATATCGGGAAGGACAAGCCCCAGAACGTTTGATCGACCGGTACGCAGTGCGCGACCCGCATTACTGGGAACATAACCAAGTTCGTCGGCCTTCTTGCGGATTTTATCGACCAGATCGGTCGATACCCGGCCTTTTCCCGACAGCGCGTTCGATACGGTTGCCGAAGACACGCCCAAGGCGTCGGCAATCATGCTCATATTCGGTCCGGAACGCGGTGAGGCCACTTAATACCCCCGTCAAACACCCAAAAGATGTGATCTGGCAACATTGATTAGTTGGTTAATCGATTAATCATACGCTACCGGACTCTTTTTAAAGAGTCGAGGCTAAATTTATACAATATCCGGGGGCGGGCCATGCTAGCGCAACGGCATAGATGCGAAGTCTTTGAAACAAGGCCCAAAACCTGGGCGCGGAAAATTTCCGGCCCGGACGTCGTCGGGATGCTTTTTAGAGGAGGGTTGCGGGGGAATTAAATGATGCCGATGGCAGCCCCGTCGCTGCGTGGATCATGGGCACCGTCAACATTGCCGTCAGGCGCGATCCGGATGATGCCGGCCTGTCCGGCAAGGGCACTTTGTGCCTCTATCTCGCGCAGGATGTGACCACGATTTTCCAGTTCGGCAAAGACGGTTGGCCCGGCGTCTGCCTCCAGTTTCAGGCGGTCACGCGAATCAGAAAACGTTTTCCCCAGAAGGAAACGAGGGCGGGAAAGTGCATCGGCCGGGGATAATCCGAAATCAATCAACCGGGTCAACAGCATGGCCAGTGTCTGGGGTTGCCCGTCGGCGCCCTGCGTTCCGTAAAGCAGGCAGGGTTTGCCGTTTCTCAACGCCAGTCCGGGGTTCAATGTATAAAATGGTCGTTTGCCTGGTTTAAGCTGGTT
Source organism: uncultured Thalassospira sp. (assembly GCA_946885765.1). The sequence goes on along the minus strand of CAMPHD010000026.1, from coordinate 7,810 downwards.
GGGATGACCGTCGATCGTGCTGAATGCCGCCCCGCGATTTTGCCAGACAATGCCGGTATCGCCTGCGACAACGCCACTGCCCCAATCGAAATAGGTGCTTTGCAACACACTGGCGCAATTCCCCTGTGCATCGGTTGCGGCAAGGAAAACCGTATCGCCGTGGCGGAATGGATAGGGCCATTCCATCGCGTGGTCTGTTGCAATATCCGCGGCATTTTTGTGCAGCATTTCAGCGCTTAGCATATCGCTGAAATCAAGGTTTGTACCGTCAGGATCACCAATCCGGTCGCGTTCAAGAAAAGCACGCTTGATCGCTTCGACTACCAGATGGAAATGATCCGGTTTGCTTTCGTCCCAATCTTTGATCCCCAATTCACGCAGGATGCCCATGGTCATCAATGTTGCCAACCCCTGCGTTGGTGCAGGCGGCGCAAACAGCGTGACATCCCCGTAGTCTAGTGAAATGGCATCCGCCGTCCGGGTGCGGGTCAATTCCAGATCGCGAGCCCGGAGAGGAGAGCCGACCTTGCCAAGCCCCTTGGTAATCCGGCCTGCCAGTTCGCCTTCGTAAAAATCACGTGCGCCATTTTGGGCAATCAGTTTCAGGCTTTCGGCAAGGTGCGGCTGAACGAAAGTTTGACCCGGTTTTGGCATCTGCCCGTTAGGGGCAAAGATATCGGCAAAGCCCGGCCAGTTGCGATAATCGTCTTTGCGGAAATCCAGCCAGAAACATTGTGACTTACTGACAGGAAAACCGTTTTCGGCCAGACCAATCGCCGGTTCGATCAGATCGGCAAGCTTGCGCGTGCCGCCCCAGTGACGTGCTGAATGATCAAGTGCGTGTTGCCAACTATCGACCGTGCAGGCGGTTGTCAGGGTCGATGCCGGACCACGCAGGGGAATAGGGACACCTGCATCGTATCTGGCATCAAGTGCGGCCTGTCCGATGCCAAGGAAAGATGAAACCTTGCCGGTTCTGTCGGCAACCATCCAGACGGCATCGCCGCCAATGCCGCAAAAATGCGGATATGTCACGGCGAGAACCGATGCGGTGGCCACAACAGCCTCTATTGCGGTGCCACCATCACGCAGGACCTGGGCGCCTGCTTCACTGGCGGCTATACTCGGGCTTGTGACCATCGCGCGATAGGGTGTGGAAATGTTGGCAGCACGCATATCGGCATCTTTCGTAATGGATGGTTGGGTCGGAAATGAACGATCAGATTGTGTGGATCGGCGGTGGCGCAATTGCATGCAATCGACTATACAGAGTTGCATCCATCATCATTGTCGCCGGGATCTTATGAAGGCTTCTGATAAAGCAAAGCATCGCAATGAACTGATCAGTTCGGCATTGCGATCCGCCATTCTTGAACGTGTTCTGCTGCCCGGTATGAAGCTGCCCGAAGATTCCCTTGGTGAACGGTTCGGCGTCAGCCGTACTTTGATCCGTCAGGCGCTTGAACGGCTTGCGGCCGAAGGGCTTGTGGAGCTCCGGCGTAATCGCGGGGCGATGGTTGCCAAGCCAAGCCTTGAAGAAGCCCGCGATATATTCGAGCTGCGCACCCAGATCGAGGACCTTGTGATCAGCCGCGTGATCAAGGAAATGACCCCGGAGAAGCTTGCGGAACTTGAAGCCCATCTTGCCAAAGAGATTGAGGCGGAACACGCGTCCGAGCCGATTTCGATCCGGCTTGCGACCGAGTTTCATATCCTTCTGGCGAAGCTGGCCGGAAGCCCGGTTTTGCTGCGTTATGTCGAGGAAATCGGATATCGCTGCGGGCTGACATTGTCGCTTTATGCGCGACCGCATTCGACAGATTGCGGCATTCAGGAACACCGCCAGATTATTGATGCGCTTGCCCGCGGGGACGAGGAAAAGGCACGAGAATTGATGCGATCGCATCTGACGGCGGTTGCTGATCGGGCGCTGATCACGCGCAAGGAAGCGGGGCCGCTTGTGTATCTTGATGCGCTTGAACCCTATGCACGCAAAGTGCGTGACGGTCAGGAATAGACCGTCATACGGAGGTGCATCCGACCGTAAAAGCCGTGGCACCCGATCAGGCCCTTGTACCTTGACGGATCAGAATGCGTTCCGCACTTTCATTCCAGACATCCATTTTAACGATCTTGCCGTTACGAATGACAAAGCGGTCAACATAGCGGTTGCCTTCGAACGGTGTTCCATCCGGCCATTCGCCATATAGCGTGCCCACGCTGTAAACCACGGTTTCGTTTTTGCCCGGTGCAACGTCGAATTGTCCGAACTTCTTTTTCACCCATTTATAGCGTGCCGCGTTAAAGGCGGTCGTACCCGACGGATGGTCGTATTTGGCACCATCGGTAAAGGTGATGACGACATCGTCCGACATATAGGTCGCGGCCTTTTCCGGATCGGGCTTCATCGATGCGTTCAGAAAATCGCGCACAATCTGAGCGTCAGAGGACAATATTTCCGGGCTGTCCGGGGCGAGCGTGTCGGTCATCGGGTATCCTTGTTTCATGCAATTGATTTGTGATCAGCATAATACGAAGGCAGATTTTTTGCATGCACTAATTTTATGCAATAATTGCATGCAATTTGCGTATACATGAGGCAATCCAAGTTGAAACTCTGATGTGAAATGATCTAAGTCATTGGATTAAATCAATTTTGATTCTTGGCATGTGGTTTGCTGCACTGCGAAGGCCAGAAGGCACTTCAAAATAATCAGGGAGTCTCACATGTCTGCTTATTCGCCTATCCCGAAACTGACACGGCGTGCCGCGCTTTTGGGGGCTGCTGCTGTGCTGATGCTTACCAGTGCATTGCCGGTCACTGCCGTACGTGCCGAGGATACCGTGAAGCTTGGTCTTGTCGCAGCCCTGAGTGGCCAGTCGGCCAAGTCGGGTGAGGCCATCACGCGTGGCATTACCCTTGCGATCGACAAGATCAATGCCGAGGGTGGGGTCCTTGGCAAGCCGCTGGAACTTGTATCGCGCGATGATGAAAGCAACCCGGGCAAGGGTCTTGTCGCGGCCCGTGAACTGGCACAGCGCGAGGGGGTTGCTGCCCTGATCGGTGGTCTTGATACGCCTGTATCTCTCGCCATCGTGCCGTTTGCCAACCAGCAGAAAATTCCATTCGTCGGCCCATGGGCCGCCGGTACGCCGATCACCAAAAACGGTGCAGAGAAAAACTATGTTTTCCGTGTTTCTGCCGTGGATGAATATGTCGACGAAGCGATCACGGAATATCTGGTCAAGAAATACGGTGCCAAAAAGCCGGGCATGATCCTGATCAACAACCCGTGGGGGGAGTCCAACGAGAAGGGGCTTCTAAAGGCGCTCGAAAAACGCAGCATGCCCAACGCCGGGATTGAAAAGTTTGAATCAAACGATGTTGATGTTGTCCCGCAGTTAACACGCCTTAAGGAAAACGGGGCAGATTCCCTGTTCGTGGTTGCCAACGTGGCACCGACCGCACAGGTCGTTAAATCGCTTGATCGCATGGGTTGGGATGTTCCGATTTCATCGCATTGGGGACCTGCTGGTGGTCGCTTTACCGAGCTTGCCGGTGCCAGTGGCGAAAAGGTTCATTTCATCCAGACCTATCTCTTTACCGATGCCTCAAGCCCGATGTTTGTGAAGCTTCAGGAAAAATTCCCGGAAATCAAAACGCTTGCAGACGTTACCCCGGCAACCGGTATTGCAAATGCCTATGACGTGACCCTTTTGATTGCCGCAGCCATCGAAAAGGCCGGCTCGACCGAGGGCCCTGCTGTTCGGCAGGCAATGTACGAGATTAGCGGGATCGAAGGCATGATCAAGACCTATGACAAGCCTTTCACCCCGGATGATCAGGATGCGCTTGGTCCGGAAGATTACACCTTCGCGAAGTTTGTCGAAGGCGAGATCATTCCGATCACTGACTGATCCCGATTTTCCCTGCGGCCCTGCCTTACCTGTTGTGGCCGCAGGGAAACCGCGCGCCATTTTGCTGCGGTTTCGTGCAAAGGATAATTTGCAATGACATTATTAATGGCCGCCCTGATTACCGGCATCGGTTTGGGCAGCATGTATGGCCTGATCGCGCTTGGCTTTCAGATCACGTATTCTGTTTCATCCAAAGTCAATTTTGCCCAGGGTAGCATGGTCATGCTTGGGGCTGTTTTGGGTTTTGTTTTCTGTCAGCAATATGGAATGCCGGTGATTTTGGGTTATCCGCTGGCAATTCTGTGCTGTGGCGTGATGGGGGTTCTTGTTGAATTTTTCCTTGTCCGTCCGTTTGCGGTTCGCAATTCCGAAGCGTGGCTGATGGCAACCGTGGCAGGCGGCATTTTGCTTGATAACGCGGTGCTGTTTACCTTCGGAAATGAACCCCGGACCTTGCCATCGGTTCTTGTGGAAGACAGCTGGAATATTCTTGGCACCGGGGTTTATCCGCAACAAATCCTGATCCCGATTGCAGCAATTGGTGTCGCATTGGGATTGCATGCGTTGTTTCGTCATACCCGCCAGGGCCGGGCGTTGCTGGCCGTTGTGCAAAACCAGACAGCGGCGAAGCTTATGGGGATCAACACCACGGTCATGGTGACCGGATCCTTTGCCATATCATCAATGCTGGCCGGATGTGCCGGACTTTTGATCGCACCGCTTTTTTCCGTGCATTCCGACATGGGAACACTGTTTGGCCTAAAGGCTTTTGCGGTTGCCATTCTGGGCGGCATGACATCGGCTTATAGCGTCATGCTGGCCGGGTTCATCTATGGGATGGTCGAGGCCGCTGTGACCACCTATCTCGGTTCGTCCTATACCTTCATTGTTGTCTTTGCACTGGTGATCGCGGTTCTGACGATCAAGCCAAGCGGCCTGTTTGGCCGTGCTGCCATCAAGAAGGTGTAGGGATGAAGCTGTCCTTGAAATTCAAAAATCCGATCCCGAAACTGAACAAACCGGTCGCACTCGACAGCGTCATTGTCGCGGCGATGGTCGGGGGGCTTATCGCCGTATTGTTCACTGGTGGCTATACGCAGTTCATTATCGGGCTGGTGGCGATGACCGTCATTCTGACGGTGGGCCTGAACGTGCTTTATGGTCTGACCGGGCTGGTCTCGCTGGGGCAGGTTGGCTTCTTTGCCATCGGGGCCTATGCCAGTGCGATCCTGACGCTTGCCGGGCTTAACTTCTGGGTCAGTTTGCTGGCGGCCACCATCATTGCCGGGATTGCCGGATGTTTATTGGCGATTTCGGCCGTGCGGATGGCGGGACCGTTTCTGGCAATGGTCACTATCGCCTTTGCCTTTATCGTTGAACATGGCGCGATTGAATGGCGTGACCTGACCGGCGGGCAAAACGGTTTGATGGGTTTTCCGATGCCACAGATCGGATCATATGTCTTTTCCGAACGTGATCTGGTGATGTTATGTGTCGTTCTGGGCGGGGTTGCTCTTCTGGCATTCCGGCGTCTGGCTGTTAGTGGCTGGGGCATGGCGATGACCAGCATGCGGGATGCGGAAATCGCCGCAAGTTCGCTTGGTTATAACGCGTTTGTGGTCAAGGCATCCGGCTTTGCCATTGCGGCCGCAATGGCCGGATTAGCGGGGGCGTTGTTTGCGCCGCTGATGATGTTTATCGCACCGTCAAACTTCCCGCTCAGCCAATCCATCCTGTATCTGTTTGCGGTTATTCTGGGCGGGGCCGGAACCGTTCTGGGGCCGTTGGTCGGGGCGTCGGTTTCCGTCCTGCTGCCGGAGCTGCTCTCGGACTTCGCCGAATACCGGCTGCTGATTTTCGGTGCACTTCTTGTTGCGGTTCTGCTGATTGCACCGCGCGGCATTGTCGGCACGATTGCCCGTTTCATACCGCTGGCGCGGCAGAAGGTGACACCGGTTCCCCCCGAAAAGATCGAAGTCTGGTTGGCCGATTATCCCAAATCGGATGGTTTGCTGGTTGATGATGTATCAATTGCCTTTGGTGGTGTTAAGGCAGTTAATCAGGTGTCCTTCGCGGCCCGACCGGGGCAGGTCACATCAATCATTGGGCCGAATGGTGCCGGTAAAACGACGTTACTGAATATCATCAGCGGTTTTTACAAGCCGACCGAGGGTGCCGTTCGTATCGGTGATCGGGATATCGCGGGCAAGGCCACCGATTTTGCGGCGCGCAACGGTATCGCACGCACCTATCAGGCGACCCGTTTGTTTGAAAACATGTCGGTGGTCGACAATGTGATTGCGGGCATTTCACTGGGTCGGTTCGGGGCGCCATTTTCACATATCGCATCGGATGAAAATCGCAATTTCGCAGCGGGGCTTTTACAGTTTTGCGGATATCTTGGTGACCCGGATGCACGTGCGGGTGATTTGCCGCATGTGGACCGGCGTCTGGTCGAAATCGCCCGCTCGCTTGCAACTAAACCCGGTGTTCTGCTGCTTGATGAACCGGCCGCGGGTTTGATGCATGCCGACAAGGTCGCGCTTGCCAGATTGCTGCGCAAGCTGGCAGATGCCGGGATCGCGGTGGTTCTGGTTGAACATGACATGGAAATGGTCATGGGTATTTCGGATCTGATCCTGGCGGTGGATGCAGGAACGCCGATTGCCCTTGGCAATCCGCAGGATGTTCAGAAAAACCCGCGCGTCATTGCCGCCTATCTTGGCGATGGCAACAGCAAGGCCCATCCAAGACCCACACCACTTGTGACCAGCGAAACACCGGTTATCGCGTCACTGCGATTGACGGCCGGTTATGGGGCGGCCCCGGTATTGAAGTCGGTGGATATCAAGGTCCGGCAGGGGGAAATGGTGGCGTTGCTTGGCGCCAACGGGGCAGGAAAATCAACCTTCCTGATGGCGCTTTCGGGATTGCTGCGCCCTGTTTCGGGCAACATCATTCTGAATGACGAATATATCCATAATCTGGCGCCACATCAGATCGTCGAACAGGGACTGATCCTTGTGCCCGAAGGACGGCAGGTTTTCCCTGAACTGACCGTGCGTGAAAACATCGAACTGGGGGCTTACAAGCAGCCCAAACCGGTCAGCCGTGATGAACTTGAAGCCATCCTGACCCGTTTCCCGCGGCTGCGTGACCGGATCAACAGTCAGGCCGGGCTTTTGTCGGGGGGGGAGCAGCAAATGATGGCAATCGCGCGTGGTCTTGTCGCCAAACCAAAGGCGTTGCTTCTGGATGAACCATCCCTTGGTCTGGCCCCGGCCATGGTCGAAGAACTTTACGCCATTCTGGGTGAATTGCGTGATGACGGGGTGACTATCCTTTTGGTGGATCAGATGGCGACTATGGCGCTGTCGGTTGCCGACTATGCCTATGTCCTGGAACAAGGACAGGTGGTTGCCGAAGGCAGCGCCAAAGACCTTCTGAAAGATGAACGATTGATCGATGCGTATCTCGGTGGTGCGGATCAGTCCAAAAATGAAAAGGTGATCAGCGAACATGCTTGATTATGTGGTGAGGAACGCCGGCCTTCATGGCGAAACCGGTCTTCTTGATATCGCGATTCAGGGTGGAAAAATCGCCAATATTGCGGCGTCGATTGTAAGCGAGGCACCGTCTTTTAACGCCGGGGGTAATCTTTTGACCGGCGGTTTTGTTGAAAGTCACCTGCATCTCGACAAGGCCTGCATTCTTGATCGTGCCAAAAATGAAAGCGGCACATTGCAAGGTGCAATAAGTGCCGTTGCCAAGGCCAAAAGCGGTTTTACCGAGGATGATGTTTATGCCCGCGGGGCGAAAGTCATCGAGAAAGCCATCACACAGGGTACGAACGCCATCCGGACCCACGTTGAAATCGACCCGGGTATCGGTT
>CAMPHD010000025.1 GCA_946885765.1 uncultured Thalassospira sp. | reverse complement strand
GGGCAGTTAACGCCGCACCTTTGCGCAGAGGGCGTTCGGCGGCAACCTGGATCAGCTTGCCCGCCATATCACGGATGCGTTCGCGCAACTTGGCTTTGCGGGCCTGCCAGGCAACTCCGCCAAGCTTGTCAAGGATCGACAATCCTTCGTCCGAGCCATAGCGCGACAGAACTTCGATATTCTCAACCGGAACAAAAAGCTTGTCCCCGCCGTCATATTCCAGTTCCAGACAATCATGGGGGGCACCACCCGCGGTAACCGTTCGAAGACCAAGATACCGGCCGATCCCGTGATCCAGATGAACAACAAGATCACCTTCTGAAATCTCGGACGCTTCACGCAGGAAGTTTTCGGCCTTGCGACGTCTTCCACCCGGGCGGCTCATGCGGTCGCCCAGAATATCCTGTTCCGAAAGTATCCAAAGACCTTCGCGGCGGAACCCGTGTTCAAGATCGAGAATAACAACAGCAAGCTTTTCTGGCGTCAGATCGTCAGTAACATCTTCCCAGCATTCTGCCGTAACAACCTTTGCAACACCATGTTCGCGCAGAACCGAAACCATACGGTCACGTGATCCATCGGAATAAGCTGCGATAACAACCTGTTGATTCTTTCCACGTTGGGCGACGATGAAATCACGCAATTCATCATAAAGATTGGTGTCGGCCCGTGCCCGAACATCACCAAAGTCGCGCCCCGGTCGTGCACCCATATCAAAAACGGCACGCTCTGCACTTTCTTCCTCGTAGTAAGGCGAAAGCTCCAGAATTGTGCGATCATTCAGCATCCGGTCAAATTCGGCCTGATCCAGATAAAGCCGTTCGGGCGGCACGGGTTTGTAAACATTATTCCCAGAAAGCCCGCCACCCTTTATGTTCAGGCGCGCCTGATAATAATCGTCAATCATCTCAAGGCGGTTTTCGATGACCTCGCCATATTGATGATCAAGGCTGACAAGCACGTGGGGAAGATAGGCAAATACGGTGTCAATACCGTCATGGAACAACGGCAGCCAATGCTCCATACCACCGTATTTCAAGCCGGCACTGATCGATTCATAAAGTGGATCAGTTTGCGACACGACGCCAAAAAGTTCGCGATATCCGCTGCGGAACCGGGAAATGCTCTCCTGATCCAGAAACACTTCGCCAACGGGCAGAAGGGCGATTTCGTTGATCCGTCCGACGGTGCGCTGGGTTTCAACGTCAAACCGGCGAATGCTTTCGATCTCGTCACCAAAGAAATCAAGTCGCACAGGCTCTTTCATACCCGGCGCAAATATATCAACAATATCACCGCGAACCGCGTACTCACCGGGCTCCATAACCTGTTCGGCACGGTTATAGCCCATCCGGTCAAAATACCCGGTCAGATCGGCGCGAGAATGCTCCTGTCCTGATTTAAAGGTCAGTTTGCCATCGCGCATGACATCCACCCGTGGAACACGTTGCATGACCGCAGCAGCTGTTGCCAGAACGATACGTCCTTGCCCGTTGGCCGATTTGATATCCTCGGCCAGTGTCGTCAATGTTTCAACCCTGCGTGCCGTTACTTCGGCAATCGGCGAAACCCGGTCATAGGGCAAGCAATCCCATGCCGGCAGGGTCAAGACTTCGACCTCACCTGCAAAGAAAGCAAGTGCCTCGGCAAGCTGGGCCATGCGTTTGTCATCGCGCACGATATGCAGGATTGTAGCGTTGTTTGCCGATTCATCCAGCAATTCGCGCAATAATAAAGCATCGGCACCTTCGGGAACACCGCACAGCCGCTTACGACCTTTTGTCGAAATGATTTCTTTTAATTTATTCAATGTATTATCTGGCGTTGCTCAGTTCTTGAATCATGTGCAGCACGTCGGTATCATATTCCTCCGGTGCCTGCTCTTTGCCCGTTGCCCATTTAAAGAAATCGGCATCGGGAACATCATTCATCAGGATTTCAAAACGTTCGAGCTGTTCTTCGGACAGGGTGGCAAGGTGCGCATCCATGAAACGACCGATCAGGATATCGTTTTCCTTGGTGCCGCGATGGCCGCCGCGAAACAGCAACTTCTTGCGTCGTACTTCAAGTTCTTTGCTGTCGATACTCACGTTCGATCTCCTGTCTTTTCTGATCACTGCGCATCGGCATAAAACCAAAGGCACAGTTTGTCTTTTGTGGCATGGTTTGTACGGTAAATTCGCCGATTGGTCCATGCTGTCATCCATCCAATTTGCATTGGCTCGTGACTTGTCGGTTGTTGCACGATAATTTTGTTGTATACCCAGCACGTAAACCAATTTGTTCTATTAACGTTCTCACCCGAAAACACAACGAAAACTGTCATGCGTCCGGAAATTTTGTTCCCGCTCTTTGCTGAAATCGACAGCCTTCCCGGCATTGGACCGCGCCTGAAGCCTTTGCTTGCGCGGTTGATCGGCGGTGAACATGTTGTCGATTTGCTATGGCATCTGCCATCCGGGCTGATTGACCGACGTTTTTCGCCGCCTCTAACAGAAACAATTGACGGGTCGATTGTTACGCTGGATGTCTGGATCGAACGCCATGACGCTCCGCCGAACCGCCGTCGTCCATATCGGGTCATTTGCAAAACTCAAAGCGGCCCTATGGTTTTGGCATTTTTCAATGCCAGGGCCAAATATCTGAACGAAGTTCTGCCGGTTGGTGAAAAGCGTATTGTCTCGGGCAAAATTGATCATTATCGCGGCGAATATCAGATCACCCATCCTGACCGGATTGGCACCGAGGCCGAGCGTGATGAAATTCAAACCGTCGAGCCTGTGTACCCGATGTCTGCGGGAGTGACCGGTAAAACACTGACCAAATCAACCCGGGCAGCCCTTGTGATGGTGCCAGAACTTCTGGAATGGCATGACCCCGCTTTACAGACGCGACACAAATGGCCTGATCTGAGGTCCGCCCTGCATCAGGTTCATAACCCTGAAAATGATGGCGATCTTTCCCCTGATCACCCTGCCCGCAAACGGCTTGCCTATGACGAACTGCTGGCAAACCAGCTTGCGCTTGCCCTCATTCGGGCGAAGATGCGTAAGCTGGGCGGCCGGGCGACAAAAGGTGACGGTCGTCTGCGCAAGGCACTTGAAGCAGAACTTCCTTTTGCCATGACAGGTGCGCAGCACCGCGCCCTGAAAGACATTTACGAAGATATGGGAGGCAACGGGCGTATGCTTCGCCTGCTTCAGGGAGATGTTGGCTCGGGAAAAACGGTTGTCGCCCTGATGGCCATGCTGAATGCAATCGAAACAGGCCGTCAGGCTGCCTTGATGGCTCCGACTGAAATTCTTGCCCGTCAGCATTTTGAAACGATCTCCCCGCTTCTTGAAAAGATCGGTGTAACCTGCGCAATCCTGACGGGTCGTGATAAAGGCAAAAGTCGCAAAACTGCGCTCGAAGGTTTTGCCAATGGTACTTTTCAGATTGCCGTTGGTACACATGCACTGTTTCAGGAAGACGTGCAATTCCGTGATCTGGCTTTCGCCGTTGTCGATGAACAACATCGATTTGGCGTCCATCAACGCTTGATGCTGGCTGGCAAGGGACAGGCTGTCGACGTACTGGTCATGACGGCAACACCAATACCCAGAACCCTGACCCTAACGGCCTTTGGCGATATGGAAGTATCAAAGCTTGATGAAAAGCCGCCAGGACGAAAATCGGTCGATACACGCGTTTTGCCTGCCGACAAAGTAGATGACGTTATCTCGGGCATCGGACGCGCCATACGCACCGGAACCAAGATTTACTGGGTTTGCCCCTTGGTCGAGGATTCCGAAGTCCTTGATTTGCAAGCAGCAGAAGAACGGTATCGCATTCTGGTAGAACTTTTTGGCGAAAGTCGTGTCGGGCTTGTCCACGGTAAAATGAAAGCCAAGGACAAGGATGTCGTGATGGAACGCTTCGCCCACGGGGATCTGTCAATTCTTGTTGCAACCACCGTGATTGAGGTTGGTGTCAACGTCCCGGACGCGACAATCATGGTTATAGAACATGCAGAACGCTTTGGCTTGGCACAGTTGCATCAGTTGCGTGGGAGGATCGGGCGCGGAGATGCGGCATCAACCTGCCTTCTGCTTTATGGTTCTCCATTGGGCGAAATTTCAAAGGCTCGCCTTAAAATCATGCGCGAAACAGAAGATGGCTTTGTCATTGCGGAAGAGGACCTTCGTCTGCGCGGTGCTGGAGAAGTTCTAGGTACCCGACAAAGTGGCCTGCAAGCCTATCGCTTGGCCAGTCTTGAAATGCATGGAGATCTTTTGGCAATTGCACGTGACGATGCCCGACTGATTGTCGAACTTGATCCCGACCTGCAAAAGCCGCGCGGAGAAGCATTGCGGCTGTTGTTGTATCTTTTCGAGCGCGACGAAGCCGTTCGCTATTTCCGATCTGGCTAAAAAACAAGGGCACTTGCAAATTGCCGCGCCCTTGTTTTGTCCGCCTTTGAACCGCTTTACGCGTCTTCGCGGCTTTTATCGTCGGCTTTCTCGTGACCCGGTTCGGGATGCTTTGAAACCAGAACCGGTATGTTTTCTTTTTCACGCAGAACATCGACGTCTTCGTATGTCTTTGCAGAAACACGCGGCTTGGCCTGAAGTTCGGCATTCCGACGATCCGGTGGTGTAACAATCCCGCCGGACATAACCATTTTGATCGCTTCTTCGACCGTCATATCAAGGATCACGATATCGCGACGCGGCACGAACAACAGGAAACCCGATGTCGGGTTTGGCGTGGTTGGCAAAAAGATATTGATAACCGTATCTTCAGTAAGGTTCTGGACCTCACCCTTGGTCTCGCCGGTAATAAAACCGATCGCCCACATGCCGCGGCGTGGATATTCCAGCAAAACAGCCTGACGGAATGCATTTGACTGATTGGCCAGCACCGTTTCAAGTATCTGTTTGACCGCACCATAAATGCTGCGAACCGCAGGAATACGCGCCAGTATGCGCTCATAAAGCTTGATCAGCGCACGACCGGCAAAGTTGGTGGTAAACCAGCCGACAACCGTAATGAAAATCAGGATCACCAAAAGACCAAAGCCCGGGATACCGTATTCCTGATAACCTTCGGGCAGGTAATAGACCGGGTTGTAATGCCCCGGAATCAGCGGCATGACCTTGCTGTCGACGAATTCTATAAACCACCATGCCAGCCCGAATGTAATGACAAGCGGTGCGCTAACGAGAACGCCTGTCAGAAAATAGGCCCGTACACGGGCGAAAAGCCCGGGGCTTGGTAGTGCATGACCGGAAGCTTCATTGTCCGTGTCATGCTGGTCGTCACGATTGGCGGTCATTGATCACCTGTGAAGATACGTCGCAATAAATGGCATCGCCTGTAATACATGTTTGCATTCATCATTTGTCAGTATGAATATGGCAATGCTGCGACTGTTGATTGGGGAAAGCCCCCGTTTATAGAGTGATAGCAGCATTCAAGTTTGCGGCGCAACCAAACAAACCGGGCGGCATTAACCGCCATTGCAAAGGAGTTGTTTTGCAGGTCTGGATCGTTGAATACATATACGATGATAATGGCTCTGTTGGTATCCGTACCGCCAAGGTAACAGCGCCAGACTATGAGGCAGCCCGGCAGTTTGCCCTGGGTGACGCACCCGCAGTCGATTTCGTGATGTCATTACGTCCGGAATCCGAAGATCAGTTTCTTGGCCGCCCGTCCATCCGTGCCCGTGAAATGACAGGTCAGATCGATCATGACGTTCCAGATCCCGATGACAATATAGAAGAAGATGAAGATGTCTGATCTGGACAACCGCGATTATCTGGCACGCCCCATCATCGGTATTGGTGCAGTCGTTTGGCATGGCGATAATGTTCTTTTGATCCAGCGAGGCAAGGCACCAAACAAAGGCAGCTGGAGCCTTCCGGGCGGTGCGCAGGAACTTGGGGAAACATTACGTGATGCAGTCCATCGCGAAGTGTTTGAAGAAGCCGGCATCACGATATCTGAACCGATCCTGATCGATACCGTCGATCTGATAACGCCCGATAAAAACGGTCGGGTGCAGTATCACTACACCCTGATTGACTTTGTTGCAGAAGCACAGGAAACGGATTTGCAAGCAGGTAGTGACGCCGCAGATGCCCGATGGGTATCACCGGCAGAGCTTGGTAATTATCAGCTTTGGGATAAAACCCGCGATATGATCATTCGGTCACGCACGTTGCGTCGATAATATCATCGTGAAGCAGGTCACATTACAGCAAAGGAAAAGGCGGCACCTTGTGATGCCGCCTTTTCTATTTATCCCGGATTCTGATTACGCAGCAGCATGCTGCGTCAGAACAGATTCCTGAATTTTCTTGAACGCACGGGCTTCAAGCTGACGCACTCGTTCCCGGCTGACGCCAAAACGTTCGCCAAGTTTTTCAAGTGTGATCGGATCGTCGCTCAGGAAACGAGCTTCGATAATTTCACGCTCGCGTTCCGGCAATTCACCCATCGCGCTTTTCAGCATATCGTTATGCAGAACACGCTCTTCGGCATCCGCGACAATACTTTCCGGGCTTGGAGCATCCGATGACAGGGTATCAAGATACTCCATGCCTTCATCTTTGGGCATCGGCGTGTTGAGCGAGAAATCACGCGCCGCAAGGCGACGGTTCATTTCCAACGCTTCTTTGCCGGTTACACCAAGCTTCTCGGCAACCGCATCAGCCTGTTCGGGCGACAGCTCACCATTATCATAAATGTTGAGTTGCTTTTTGGCTTTGCGCAGGCTGAAGAACAGTTTTTTCTGTGCAGCCATCGTGCCAAGCTTAACCATCGACCAACTGTGCAGGATATATTCGGTCACAGCCGCCTTAATCCACCACATTGCATAGGTCGAAAGACGGAAACCCCGTTCCGGATCGAATTTTTGAACTGCCCGCATCAGACCGGTATTGCCTTCTGCCACCAGATCGGCCATCGGCAAGCCATAGCCGCGATAGCCAAAGGCAATTTTCGCAACAAGACGCAAGTGACTTGTGACCAGCTTATGGGCTGCATCGGTGTCATCATGCTCATGATAGCGGCGTGCAAGCATATATTCTTCGTCGACGCTGAGCATCGGGAACTTCCAGACCTGTCTCAGGTAACCGGAGAAGCCGTCGTCCTGCGGTACTGCAGGTAATTTAATCGTGCTCATATCATGTCCTCCAGAGAGGTTTACGCATCACGCCTGACAATTCTTCCTACGAATTAAAACAGACTCTAGATGACGCGCAAACACTGTCAGTTGTGAACTTAATCACGTGGACGACCGGCAGTCATTTTGGGAAATGGTTCCGTCCGGTCGCAATTTCATCCCATAGGCCCTATGGGAGAGGACAGCAGACGCAAAGATAACTCATATTCATCGTGTCTCTTCCTTCCTCGAAGCAAATCGACAATTTACATGTCCGCCATTAGGCCGGAACATCATCCGGCGGTGCCATTGGGCCCCCACCCGCAAAAGTTAATATATCTAAACCCGACTAATTTCGTCAAGATAAACCTGACTGGATTTCAGCTATATTTAACTTTCAATATCAGCATTTTACATAATTTACCCGATAAATCCCGTCGGATATTATCAATGCTGACGATCTTACGCTAGGATCGATATGCGGCAAAAAAAAGGCACGTTGCATTGTTTTTCACAGAGTTTCAGGGCATTCGATACTGGCATATTATTCAGGCCCTCTAACTGGAACTCTTTGCTGTTTTGATCCAGCATCAAACTTGCGACTATTATTGCCACCACAATCTACATGACCAGCGGACAGCTAAAAAGCCATGGCTAAATCAGAAGCAACCTCTCCCTGCCCGTGCGGCAACAATCAAACCTTCGACAAATGCTGTGGTGAATTATTGGCCGGAACACGCAAGGCCGTGACAGCGGAACAATTGATGCGGTCTCGATATAGCGCTTTTGTAACCCAGGATGCCGATTACCTGCTGGCGACCCTTGCGCCAGAAAAGGCATCCGGATTTAATCCTGAACAGATCAAGGCAGATCGCTGCGAATGGCTTTGCCTGGAAATCATTACCACCAACAAAGGCGGTCTTCTGGATCAGAATGGTACGGTCGAATTTATTGCCCGATTTCGCGACAATGGGCACGATCACGCATTGCATGAAATATCCCGGTTCGAACGGCGTGACGGTAACTGGCTTTATATTGATGGCGAATTTCCCGAAATATCGCACGGCAATATCAGGGGCAACCAGACAGATACGGGACGAAATGACCCCTGCCCGTGCGGGTCTGGAAAGAAGTACAAAAAATGCTGCGGCTAGGATGATGACGCTTGTTCACCGATAACCCCGATCTCTAGCGCCCATCGATGGAATGGCCGAATCAGTTGGCGATGGGCTTCATTATAGGAGAGCCAGATTAATTCATGATCGGGCTCAACCGGTGGCCCCAAGCGTTCGGCAAAGTTGCACAGGAAAAACACCCCGCGCTTAAGCCGAAACCGACCCTTGGCAAAGTTGTTTACATATTGAGATGCAATACCAAGCCGATTACGGATATCGATCTTATAACCGGATTCTTCATAGGCTTCGCGGTGCAAGGCATCGCGCTCGCTCTCACCGCGCTCAACGCCACCACCGATAAGTACCAGCCCCTTTGGAGTGCGCGCAACTGCCACCTCGCCTCCATCATTCAGAATGACGGCATAGACGCAGTCTTGCACGATATAATTTCTACCCATGTCCGGGTTACCAAAGATCGGTCCGACCAAATTTATCTTCCTGGATTTCGGTCTTGCACGGATGTTCGAATGAACACTTCAAATGTTTGAAAGTACGACAATTTCAAATTGTCCGCGCCTGATCAAGCAGCAATTGACAGCGAACAGCATCCAGACGCAACTCTGTCCGGCGGGCATCCGCGAAGTACTGTTTCA
This sequence comes from uncultured Thalassospira sp., assembly GCA_946885765.1. The sequence continues at coordinate 7,926 of CAMPHD010000025.1, read as the reverse complement.
GGTCATCATTTGATGTCGGCATTTCAAGGCCACCAAACTCGGACGACAGGCGTTTGACGTGTGGTTCCGGCAATATCCGGTCATGAAACCTGCCCTTGGTCAGGAATTTCTCAGCCAGCGCAAAATCAAGATGCATGTTCTGATAAAGGATAGTCTGGTAATTTGCGTGTATCTGCAACCTTCCCTCGGCTGAAACGAACAGAATCGGGAACATAACGGCAAGCTCCGGTAAATACCTGTTCGGATAAACCATACCATTCCAGTACTTTTCCGCGAGACAGCCATAAATATCGTAATCGGAAATCGGGTGGAACCTGGCTTTGCCAAGTGGAAGAATTTCCACTTTTGGTTTGGTGACTGTCACAGTGTCGTTGGAAACATCGACATACAGGTCTCCGAACTGGAATGCGTTCTGGAAATATTCGTGGCGCAAGTCTCCCCAAACCCGTTTTGCAATTCCACCCTGAAGACAAAAGTCGCGCAACGCAGAAAGCGCAACTGTCTTTGGTGATTGCAATTCACGCTTCAAAAGTTCTTTGACACCCTTGGTTATCTCGTAGCAATAGCCTTTGGGATAGGTCCCTTTTTGCGGGTAGTTTGCCGGATCGAACTCCTGATCGAACCGCAGTCTCAGACGCAGCATATCGTCATAAAGTTCCTTCAAACGTGGCAACAGGTACTTTTTCGTCAGTTTGACCTGTTTGAAGTTGGTCGGCAGTATTTGTTCCTCTTCTGCCTGACGTTTTAAGAACTCGAGACTTAGCTTACCACTGGATGCCATCGTATGTGTAACTTCTCGCTATTTACGACCAGAAACTCCAACACAGGTCTCAAAAAAACCTGCTGTTATTTCACGCTTAAACAAAAATACCCCCGAACAAAAGCATGTTCGGGGGCATAAATGCGATCTTGGGATCAAATATTTTCTTAGAATGGAATCTCGTCATCAAGATCTGGTGCACCAGCCGGTGCCGAACCGCCCCCCGAGGATCCGCTGTTACCCCAGCCAGCGTCAGAACCGCCGCCGTATCCGCCACCATTATCTGCGCCATATCCGCCGCCCGAACCGGAACCACCACCCATTCCGCCGCCTTCGCCGCGGTTATCCAGCATGGTCAGGTTCGAGTTAAAGCCCTCAAGAACGATCTCGGTGGTGTAGTTGTCCTTGCCATCCTGTCCCTGCCATTTGCGGGTACGGAGCTGGCCTTCGATGTAAAGCTTGCTGCCTTTTTTCACAAAACGCTCGACAACATCGGCAAGGCCTTCGTTGAAGACGACAATACGATGCCATTCGGTGCGCTCACGGCGCTCGCCCGACTGACGGTCACGCCATTGCTCCGACGTCGCAATGCTGAAATTGGCAATCTTTTTGCCAGCCTGCGTGAAACGGATTTCAGGATCGCGGCCGAGGTTCCCGACGAGAATGACTTTATTGACACTGCCAGCCATGGGTTATCTTCCAAAGTTTGTGTTGTCCGCCGTTTCGTATGTACGAAACTGGTGAGTTATCATTGCGCAAAAATGCGCTGTATTAAAGTTTCAAGTGCGACGCGATCAGTCTCGTCGAACGAGCCGATATCGACACTATCGACGTCAAGCACGGCAATCAACTGTCCGTGAGCGTTCAGAACCGGCACAACGATCTCGGAGTTTGATCGACTGTCGCACGCGATATGTCCCGGAAACGCATGAACATCTTTAACAAGCTGGGTTTCAAGCGTTGCAGCAGCCGTGCCACAAACGCCACGGCCAAACGGGATGCGCAGACAGCCCAAAGTTCCCTGATACGGCCCAACGACCAGTTCATTTTCTTTTTCCGGATCAACGATATAGAAGCCCGTCCAGAAATAATAGTCGAACTTTTGCGCCAGAATGCAGCTAACCGTCGCCATCAATGCTGTGACGTTGGTTTCACCTTCGGTGATGCTGATCAGCTCTTTTTCAGCTTCCTGATAAAGAGCCTGTTTCTGTTCGGCGTTCACTTGGATAGCTCCTGCGCTGTAATGGCCTAGGAACTACCCGCTTGCCCGCATCGAGACAAGAATAAAATCACCCTTTCGGGCAACGACTACCTTTAAAAAACGACCCCGGCACAATGAATGCGCCGGGGTCGCTGCAGACCGTCTTGCGACGGACCAGGGAACTCGAAACTCAAAGGCGTTTACCATTGTCCTTATCAAACAGGTGAACCAGATTGGCACTGGTTGCGAGCGACAATTCCTGCCCTTTATCAAATTGATGCGTGCCTTGCATGCGCAGGGTCACGTTTTCATTCTTCTCGCCAAATTCAAGATAGATCAGGGTTTCCGCGCCCAGAGATTCGATCATACGAACCCGGGCCTTCAATGCCCCGCTACCATCAGTCTTAAGCGTGAAATGTTCCGGACGGACGCCAACCACAAGGTCGCGCCCGGCATCTATAACGTGATCAAGATCAATCTTGCTGCCATCACCCAGAACAACGTGGCTTTTGTCGTCTGAAACTTTACCATCAAGGAAGTTCATCGACGGCGATCCGATGAAGCTTGCCACAAACAGGCTGGCGGGCTTTTCATAGATTTCGATCGGCGTACCGATCTGTTCGGCGATACCGGCATTCATGACAATCAGGCGATCCGCCAATGTCATGGCTTCAACCTGATCATGCGTTACATAAACAGACGTAATACCAAGGCGTTGCTGAAGGTTCTTGATTTCAAGCCGCATGTCGACACGCAATTTGGCGTCAAGGTTGGACAACGGTTCGTCAAACAAAAAGACCTTTGGTTCACGGACAATCGCGCGACCCATGGCAACGCGCTGGCGCTGACCACCTGAAAGCTGCTGCGGTTTGCGTTCCAGATAATCGTCGAGTTGCAGAATCCTGGCGGCGTCACGAACGCGGGTGTCGATTTCGACCTTGCTGTATCCTCGGTTCTTAAGACCATAGGCCATGTTGGCGTAATTGGTCATATGCGGATAAAGCGCGTAGTTCTGAAACACCATGGCAATATCACGATCAGCGGGGGCGACATTGTTCACCACCCGGTCATCTATCCTGATCTCGCCATTTGAAATGCCTTCAAGCCCGGCAATCATGCGCAGAAGTGTTGATTTTCCACAGCCGGACGGGCCCACCAGAACGGTGAATTCCCCGTCACCAATTTCAAGATCAATACCATGCAGCGCCTTGAAGCCGTTGGCGTAGGTTTTTTCAGCCCCATTAAGGGTAACAGTTGCCATTTTCGTATCCTGTATGCGGATCTGTGTATTTTAAATCACTGATGTCAAATGATTGATCGAACCTATTTTTCAGTTTCGACCAACCCTTTGACAAACATGCGCTGGAAAATCACCACCACCAGTACCGGAGGAATGGTTGCCATGATCGTCAGTGCGAATGCTTTGGGGAATTGCGGGATCTGTCCGCCTTCATACAGCGAGTTGTAAACCTGCTTGATCCCGATCACGATGGTGTAAAGCTGATCATCGGTCGTCATCAGCAACGGCCACAGATACTGGTTCCAGCCAACAACAAACATGATGATAAAGATCGCAGCAATCATGGTAACCGACAGCGGCACCAGAATATCGAGGAAAAAACGCAACGGCCCTGCCCCGTCCAGACGGGCTGCTTCAAGCAGTTCGTCGGGAACCGAACGGTAAAACTGCCGGAAGAAGAATGTTCCCGTAGCCGAAGCGATCAGCGGTAAAATCAGGCCTGTGTAGGTATTGAGCAAGCCCAGTTCCGCAACGACCTCGTAAGACGGCACGATGCGGACCTCAAGTGGCAGCAAAAGGGTTGAAAAGATCACCCAGAACAACGGCACCGCCAGCCTGAATCGGAAATAGACGATGGCGTAGGCCGCCATCATTGAAATGATGACCTTTCCGATGGCAAAGCCAAGACCAAGCACCATACTGTTAAACAGCATTTCAAGGGCCGTAACCCGCCCCTTTGTTGCATCCGGGTCAAACAGAATAGACCCGTAATTCTCGATAAAATGCCCGCCAAACCAGAACTGCAAACCGTGCTGGAACAGATATTCACGGGTATGGGTGGATGACACCAGCGCGATCCAGACCGGCAGGATCATAAACAACGATCCAAGGATAAGGATCAGATGATTAGTGATTGAACGCCATTTTGACTGATACATGACGCGCCCCCTAATAATGCACTTTGCGTTCAATGAAACGGAACTGGAACACGGTCAGCACGCTCACCATGATCATCAGCAGCACCGATTGCGCAGAACTGCTGCCCATATCCGCACCGAGGAAGCCGTCCACATACACCTTGTAAACAAGCGTTGCGGTTGAACCGCCCGGCGATCCCTTGGTCGAAACGTCGATGATCCCGAATGTTTCGAAGAAGGCATAAGTCAGGTTGATCACCATCAGGAAGAAGGTGGTCGGTGCGAGAAGCGGGAATGTAATCGTCCAGAACCGGCGTTCGGCACTTTTGCAATCAAGTGTCGCGGCTTCGGTTACCGATTTCGGAATGCCCTGTAACCCCGACAGGAAGAAGATGAAATTCACACTGACCTGTTTCCAGACCGCAATCAGCGTTACGACAAAGGCTGCATCATTTGCATTCTGGATGTGGTTGAACTCAAAACCAAAACTGTTGAACAGTTTGTAAAGGTCCCCCATCAACGGATTGAACAGCATATTGCCCAGCAAGCCGGCCACAGGCGGCGCAACGGCATAACCCCACATCAAAAGCGTTTTGTACGATTTCGCCCCACGGATCACTTCGTCGGCTCGTACTGCCAGAAACAGCGAAATTGCGATGGAAAAGAACGCCACAAGGAAGGAAAAAACCGCAGTAAAGATCGCAGACTGCAACCAGGCCCCACTGGCGAGCACATCTTTAAAATTGCGGAGCCCGACAAATTGTGATGACAGGCCAAATGCGTCTTCAAGCAGGAAAGATTGATAAACTGCCTGGGCCGCAGGCCACAGGAAAAATATCGCAATAATCAGAATTTGCGGTGCGATAAAAAAATAAGGAACCGGGCTATGCCCGAATTGTACGCGTTTCATTGCTGACGCAACCCCAAGACTGGTCCAGGAATCGAAAAACAGGGCGACCGTCAAGCCGCCCTGTCAGCGAGATGCTGATTAGTTCGAATAGGTGTCGTTGAAGCGTTTCAGCAACGCATTGCCTTCTTCCTCAATCGCGGCAAATGCCTGATCGATGGTTGCTTCACCATTCATCATCTTGTCGACTTCGCGATAGATGACTTCACGGATCTGGACATAAAAGCCTAGACGGTAACCTTTGGTCCACTCGCCACCTTCTTCAGACAGCTGCTGGATGCCAACTTCGGCGTCCGGGCTTTCTTCGTAGTAACCGTCTTTTTTGGCCAGCTCATAAGCCGCCGTGGTGATCGGAACGTAACCGGTTTCCTTGTGCCAGTAATACTGGGTTTCCGGCTTGGTCAGGAATTCGAAGAATTTGGCAACGCCTTTGTATTCTTCATCCGTGTGACCGGCAAAGGCGAACAGTGAACCGCCGCCGATAAAGGTGGATTTCGGTGCTTCACCAACACCTTCCCAATACGGAAGGGTCGAAGTGCCGAATTCAAATTGTGCGGATTTTTTCAAGCCGCCGAAAGAGCCGGAAGAACCGAGCCACATCGCGGCTTTCTGCTGCAGGAAGGCGTCCTGGTTAGCGCCCCATGCACGGCCATAGTAGCCAAAGTAACCAGCATCTTTCCACTCTTTGACGTGCTTCCAATGATCTTTCAGCGCGTCATTGCTATAGAGCAGTTTCACATCGGTACTGTCATAACCGTTATTGGCGGTAGCCATCTGCAGGTTATGACGTGACATGAAGTTTTCAAAGAATATCCACGGGCTGTGCGACTCCGCAAGGCCTTCATAACCTGCTTCTTTCAGCTTCGGCGCGACTTCTTCGAATTCCTGCCAGGTTTTCGGCACTTCAACACCGGCTTTGGCAAGCGCATCCTTGTTGAAATACAGAAGCGGGGTCGAACTGTTGAACGGCATACCGATCATTTTGTCGTTCGAGTCAGCATAGAAATAGCGGACACCCGGAATGTAATCGTTGATATCGAAACCAACACCATATTTCTGCATCAGGTCTTCAACCGGATAGGTGGCACCCTTTGCGTTGATAATGGTTGCAGCACCGGCATCAAAAATCTGGATGATGTGCGGCTGGTTTTTCGCGCGGAATGCCGCGATACCGGCCGTCATCGTATCTTCGTAGCCACCTTTGTTGACGGCAATAACTTTGTACTCGTCCTGGCTGGCGTTGAAGTCGGTAGCAATCTGGTCAACGACACCCCCAAGTGCGCCATCCATTGCGTGCCACCACGTGATCTCGGTTGCGGCATTGGCGGTGCTGCCAAGGGCAAACACGGCTGCTGCAGCCATCAGGGTTTTACGAAACATGAATTCTATCTCCCAAATAAAAACTTGTACGCGCCAGACCGCCTGTTGATCGGTTTGACGCAACGCATTTGTTTTCATTCGAGGGGGACGTTTCCTCAAGTGACAGTTTTCGGAAATTTACTTTTGATGCGCGAAATGACCTTATAAACCGCCATTTTTTAGTTTTTAGTATATATTCGACCCCTTCAAATGTTCATATGAACATCTCATAAATCGAACATCTTGCAAAGAATTTCAATCATTATAACTGTCCTCATTTCCGGATGAGTCCATATACCATTCATTTTCCGAGCATTTCTGGCATTTTCATAATTATTACGACGTCATGCACTCGCAATATTACAATGCAAGAATTTCACTTGGATATGCAAAACGGTCATCCGTTAAGTCGCCCGTTTAATGTTCATTCGCGAACATGCTTTCCGATTGTAAACCCTGCCTGGCTCAGCCGTTGTTTTTATCCCGCTGCACAAACACCGAAAGTAGCGCCAAACCTCCAGAAACCACCATCAACAACAATGACAGGGCATTCAGAACAGGTGTCGAACCCTGCTTGAGTCGATCAAACATCGCAATTGTCAACGGAGCATCCGACCCGACCAGCATCAGGGTTGTATTGAAATTTTCAAACGACATCAGGAATGCAACGATGCTCGCCCCGACCAAAGCCGGTTTCAGGAACGGAATGGTCACCGTCCAAAGGGCAGCCTGCCGGGTTGCGCCAAGATTAAGAGCAGCTTCTTCCAGGCTGATATCAAATTTCCGAAGACGCGCGGATATCACCAGTGTGGTTATCGTGGTGATGAAGGCAAATTGGCCAATAATCACCAGAAACAATCCCGGGCGCAGGAAATCAAGATCCCATCCAATCGTTTCTTCGACCCCGTTTGCAATAGCATTGGAAAAAACCAGAATGGATATGCCCAAAATCACCCCCGGAATAACCAGCGGCGACAATGCCACGACATAAAGAAGGTTTTTACCGGGAAACTGTGCACGTTCAAACAGGAACGCATTGCAGGTTCCCACAGTTACCGACAGCAAGGTCACCCAAAATGCGACAAAGGCTGAAACCCCAACGCTTTCAAGCAGCTTGCTGTCATTGAAAATACCGATATATGGCCCCTCGCTGCCAAAGAACCATTTGAGTGTGCCCCCCTCCCATGGCATGGACGGAAACAGGCTGTCATTAAAGGCAAACACGCCGACAACAATCAACGGCGCACTAAGATAGACGAAAAACAGTGCGATATACCCGGTATAGATTCCCTTGTAGAAACGCGGCTGGGGAATACTTGGAATCATGGATTATGCCTCCTCAGCTCACGGTTTCTGAAAGGGTCTGGCGGCTAAGTTTCAGGCCGATCCAGACAATCAGGGATGAAAGAACCAGTAACAGGAACCCGAATGCCGATCCGGATTCCCAGTTAAACCGGGTGATGAACTGGGTATAAATCTGTTCCGTGAACCAAAGGCTGTCCTTGCCGCCCAAAAGATTAGGCGTCAGGTAGTTACCAAGTG
>CAMPHD010000024.1 GCA_946885765.1 uncultured Thalassospira sp. | reverse complement strand
ATGAAGTACCTTCCTGATCCGGCGCATGGATATCCAGATCGCCCCAAGGACGACCGGCACGGCGATGCCGGTGGCGACGCGGTCGCTGATCGGAAGGCCGGTATCCTTTAGCGCCTTGAACAGATATCCCAGAAGCCCGACGGCGTAATAGGTGATCGCCGCAACGGACAGGCCTTCGACGGTTTGTTGCAGGCGCAGTTGCAGTTTCACACGGCGGTCCATGCTGGCCAGCAGGTCGCGGTTTTGGGCTTCGAGCAGGATATCGACCCTTGTACGCAGCAGGTTGTTGGCGCGGGCCACCCGTTTCGAGAGGACTTCGAGGCGATCCCCGATATTCTGGCAGGTGCGCATCGCAGGCGCCAGACGGCGCTCCATAAACTCGGTCATGGTTTGCAGGCCTTCGACCCGTTCCTCGCGCAGTTCGACAAGGCGGGCCTGCAGGATGCGGTAATAGGCGCGCGCGGCACTGAACCGGTAATTCAGCGATGCGGCCATTTCTTCAGTCTGGGCGGCAAGGTCGGTCAGTTTTTGCAGGGTGCCTTCATCGTCGGTGTGCGATTTGCTGGCCATTTCGGCGGTGATCGATGACAGGCGGGTATCGATTTCCGAGACCTTGGGTGTTGCGCAATGGGCCAGCGGAAAGGCCAGCAAGGCCATCATGCGATAGACCTCGATTTCCTTGAGCCGCTGGATCAGACGCCCGGCCTGCAGGACCTCAAGGCCCTGATCGCGGATCAGGATGCGGCCAAAGCCATCGCCATGCAGGCGAAAATCGGTCCAGACCATCGCCGTGCCGCCCAAAACGCGGCTGCCGGTCAGGCCGTTGTGATCAAACAGGCGCGATACTTCATCAGACGAGCGTTCATCGCGGTCCATGGCGATGTGCAAGCCCACCAGAAGCTGCCCCGGCGTGGCTTCAAGCCAGTCCTGCGGGATCAGGTTGATGACCGGATCATCAAACGGATGATCAAAGGCGGCCTGCCGTTTGAAGACATAAACCGTGAATTCCGCATGGCGTTCCCAGATGACGGAAAAGCCGTCGCACTGGGCTTCGTAATATTTCTGATCGGGTGCCGGGGGTGTCAGGCTGTATCGCTGGCAGAAGCCCTGAAAATGATCGCGGACATCGGTATCAAGTTCCTCTCCCGCGTGGAAGGCGATGCAGGTGCAGCGGGCCGGGCTTTGTACCCCGCCAAACGGGCGGGCATGGATTTCGTTATGAAGGGCGACACGCTGGGGATGTTCAACAAACATTGCCACGGGCTTTCATAATTGGCCATTGCGGTCTATATAGGGGTCAGAACCCTAACGCCCCGACACGTTCTGTATAGACGAAAGTCCAAGGTGGCAGATAGCCCTGAAAACGTAAGGGAAAATACTGTCACAGGTGATTTAACCCGCAGGCGAAAATCGTCCACTTGGCCAAAGTCGCCCATCTGTTGCCATCCGGCACGCCCGCAAGGAGGTTTCATGACCGATCTGAGCAAAACCGACAGCCTGTTTTTCGCCAATGGCGACCTTGATCGCGACCGGCTTGAAAAGCAGGTCAATGATGCGCTGGGTGCGGCGGAAGACGGGGAGCTTTTCCTTGAATACCGGCAGTCCGAAAGCCTGACATGGGATGATGGCCGCCTGCGCAGTGCGAATTTCGACACCGCACAGGGCTTTGGCCTGCGTGCGGTTGCCGATGAAGCCACCGCCTTTTCGCATTCCAACGAGCTTTCCAATGACGCGGTTGGCCGTGCGGCCGAGACCGTCAAGGCGGTTGGCAATGGCCGGTCGGGCAAGGTCGATCTGGGATCGATCGGCACCAATGTGTCGCTTTATTCCGATGTCAATCCGCTGGGTGAAGCCACGTTTGAGGCGAAGGTTGATCTGCTGGGCAAGATCGATGCCTATGCGCGCGCCAAGGACCCGCGCGTGGTGCAGGTTTCCGCATCGATTTCGGGCAACTGGCAGGCGGTGCAGATCTGGCGCGGCGGCGGGCAGCGGATTGGCGATATCCGCCCGCTGGTGCGGTTTAACGTATCGGTCGTCGTCAAGCAGGGCGACCGCATGGAAACCGGATCCCATGGTCAGGGCGGGCGCATTGGCTATGACGGGTTCTTTGAGGAAAAAAGCTGGAAATCGGCAGTTGACGAAGCCCTGCGTCAGGCGACGCTGAACCTTGAATCGGTTGCGGCCCCTGCGGGCGAGATGACCGTGGTGCTTGGTCCGGGCTGGCCGGGGATTTTGCTGCATGAAGCGATTGGCCACGGGCTTGAGGGCGACTTTAACCGCAAGGGCACATCGGCCTTTGCCGGTTTGCTTGGTCAGCGGATTGCATCGCCGGGGGTGACGGTTGTTGATGATGGCACGATCCATGATCGCCGCGGGTCACTTTCGATTGATGATGAAGGCACCCCGACCCAGCGCACGGTTCTGATCGAGGATGGCATCCTGAAAGGTTTCATGCAGGACCGCCTGAATGCGCGCCTGACCGGTGTGAAATCCACCGGCAACGGGCGGCGTCAATCCTATGCCCATGCGCCGATGCCGCGCATGACCAATACCTATATGCTGGGCGGTGACAAGGACCCGGGTGAAATCCTGGCGTCGGTCAAGAAAGGCATTTATGCGGTCAATTTCGGTGGCGGGCAGGTCGATATCACATCGGGCAAATTCGTGTTTTCCGCATCCGAGGCCTATCTGATCGAAAACGGCAAACTTGGCGCACCGGTCAAGGGGGCGACCCTGATTGGTAATGGCCCGGACAGCCTGACCAAGGTTTCCATGATCGGCAATGACATGAAGCTTGATGAAGGCATCGGAACGTGCGGCAAGGATGGCCAGGGTGTGCCGGTTGGCGTTGGACAGCCAACACTTCGCATTGATGGTCTGACCGTTGGTGGCACCGCCGTTTAGATTGAATTTGGAACTTCTTTTGAAGCAAAAGGCCCGGCAAATTGCCGGGCCTTTGTACTTACGAATAAGCATAAAGACCATTGCATAGACTTGGCATCATTCAAACGCATGGCTTTCCCGCAGTCAGTATAATCAATAATCTATAACGATAAAATCATACCGGCTTTGTTCAGAGATCGCATTGGGGTGGGTAAACTGAAAAAAGCAAAGCCGGATTGCGACCTTGGGGAAAAATATTGAAATCGCTCAGATGGCGGTGCAGCACGGTTCTGGTCATTCTGTGCGGCATGCTGGTAATAAGCGCGACAACAACACGCGCACAGCAAGGCGTTGATGTCCGTACGGATGAAGCGCGAAACTTCATTGGCGATTTTGCTCAGATTGTGGATGCGGCAGAACGATCACGCCTGCTGCTTCAGACCGATGAAGGCAGCGATATCAGCTTTGCCGATGTTCTGGCCAATCCCGATGATGTTGTCCTGAATTTCCGCTGGGCCAAGGCACAGATTACGCGCGGCGATGTCCGCGGGGCATCGGCGACACTTGAACGCATCCTTGTGCTTGATCCCGATCTTGCCGCGATCAGGCTGTATTACGCGATTGTGCTGTATCGGCTTGATAGCCTTGACGAAGCCCGTGCGCAGTTTGAACGCCTGCGTGCGATGGATGTGTCGCCCGATGTGGCAGCTGATATTGACCGCTACCTTTCGGCGATCGAGACAAGACGCAAGCGGCTTCATCAATATCTGACCGTGACATTTGGCAGCCAGATTGACAGCAACCGCAATGCCGCACCGTCTGATAAGCAGCAGCTTGTGACCGGGACATTGACCAACATCACGGCATCTGAGGACAAGCCGCGCAACGATATCGCCTATATCGGGGCGGTGCGTTATGACGTCAGCTATGACCTTGGCTATCAGGAAGGGCACGAGGTCTTTGCCGCCCTGACCGGATATGGCAGTGATCAGGTGCAGGTCGACAGCCTTGATCTGGGGTCGTTTTCGGTTGACCTTGGCGCGCGTATCCGCGGCGGATATTTCAGCCTGACGCCGGTTATAAACCAGACCGTGCAATCGCTTTCGCGGGAAAAATACCTGACATCGCGAAGCGGTCGTCTGCGGGCGGACTGGAACATCCGGCCCGTCACCAACCTTTACACCGAAGTCAGCTATGCCGATGAACGGTATCAGAACACGACGGAATCAAGGGCGCTTCGGCTGCATTCCGGGCAGCGATATGGCGCACGAACCGGGGTGAATTACGCATGGAGCCCGTCAAACCGCACAACGGTTGATCTTAATGCGGGTAAAAAAGAAGCCGCACGCAATTTCTACAGCTATGACAGCTTGAGTGCGGAACTGATCCATGCTTATCTGTTTGGCGGGGGAAGTTATATCAGCGGAAGTGTACGCTATGGTCTTGATCAATATCGCGATCCGGACTTTCTGGTGACCGGCAATTCGCCGCAACACCGACAGGACCGGACGACAAGATTGCGACTGACCTATGGCGCGCCGCTTTCGCAAATGCTGCCAGATGACTTGTTTGGGGATAGCAAAACGGCAGGACAGATATATGCCTTTCTGGCACCGATCAACTGGTCGGTCACCGGCGAATATCTGAACACAGAATCAAACATTCCCAATTACGAATATCATAACGCGCGCGCTCAGTTTTTCCTGACGCGCCGGTGGGAGTTCTAAGGGGTGGGAGTTCTAGGGATGTCGGTATTTAAAGCTTTGACCCTCCGTTCCGCAAAGCGGGCAAGACATTTGCCGTTGGCTGTACTGTCCGGTGTCGCCCTTCTGACCAGCGTCACAATGGCACAGGCCGAACGCAGCGGTGAAATGGCCGGGGTTTCGGCTGCGGTCACGGGCGAAGTGCTTCTGGCGCAGTCGGTCGGCGAGGTTGGTGTTCTGCTTGAAAGCGGCATGCCGGTTTACCTTGGCGACCGTATTACGACATCGGCCAATTCGGGCATGCAGATCCTTTTGCTTGATGAAACCGTCTTTACCATCGGCCCGAACAGCGACCTTGCGATTGATGAATTCGTTTATGACCCGGTAACCGGCGACGGCAGGATCGTTGCGGATATGGCGCGCGGCGTCGTGCGGTTTGTCACCGGTAAAATCCCGCTTAAAAATCCGTCCAGCATGGATGTCAATCTGCCGGTCGGATCGATTGGCATTCGCGGCACCATTGGCCTGATCCGGTCAGTTTCGGCGGATGAAGCCAACCAGATCGTGCCGGGCAGTTTTGATTTTTCAAGCGACGAAAGCAATAGCAGCGATGGCCCGCAGATTTTCATGGCGGTCAATCAAGGGCCGGGCCTTTCGCGCAATGACACCACGTCGCGCCCCGGTGCCTTTGCCGTGTTCGACCAGAACGGCAACAGTGAAAACGTGACCGGCGAGAATTTTGGCGTGTTTGTTGCCAGCAACAAAGTTACCGAACCGATCCGCTTCCCGGAAAGCCTTGCAACATTCGACTTTTCACGCGCATTGGTCCGCACGGCATCGAACAGCCAAGGCCACGGCGGCAACACAGCATCCTCCACGCCCGCATCAGGTGGCAGCAGCCTGACGACACAGCAGACCCGTCAGGCAACGACACAAACAGGGGCGACCATGGCCTCAACGCTTGACGTTGCCATGGCAAAGGTTGCAAGCACAAATGTCGGTAGCAGTGGGACAGATGTGATTACGGCTTTGAATCAGGTTGAAGAAACCACGCAGAATAATGGTGGCAGTGGCGGCGAAGCTGGAAGTGGTGGTGGAGGAGGAGGTATCGGAGGTGGCGGAGGTATTGAACCCTCAGGTTTCACTTACGATGCAATGAGACAAATAACCTCTGGCACATACTCAACAGGCGCAATCGCTGCCAGCAATGGCTCACTTAGCTATAGCTTCAGCGCTATAGTTGATTTCAGCTCCCGACAACTTGCCTTAAACTTTACTAACGTTCAGGACGGTGGCGCCAACCTCACAGGGTTTACTCCGGGCAGTATTGCTACAGGAACCGTCAACTTTTCAGGCTCAAGTGGAGAGGTAAAGTTCTCTGGAAGTGATTTTTCGTCCCCCACGGGGGATCCTTGCATTGCCGGAGGATGCAGCGCCAACACAACTTTTGAGGATGCGTTCAATGTTGATTTCTCACTCTCGACAACGGATGCACCGGGCGGAGCCTCCGGTTCAGCCACTCTAAACTGAGGTTCATACGTTGATCTTTTCCAAGTCTGGAAAAGTACGCCCTTTAACTTGGCTGCATTATCTGGTGCCGCTTGCTGTTCTTCTGGTTTGTGTTGTTCTGCGCTGGCAGGATGTGCCGCTGGTCGGGCAATTGCGAATGTCGGTGTTTGACACCTATCAGCGAATCGCGCCGCGCACGTTCGAGGATGCCGGCGTCAGGATCATTGATATTGACGAGCGCAGCCTTGATGAAATGGGGCAATGGCCGTGGCCACGCACGAGGCTTGCGGAACTGATTTACCGTTTGCGACTGGCAGGCGCACAGGTTGTCGGTTTCGATATCGTATTTGCCGAACCAGACCGCACATCGCCCGCGCGGGTCGTTCATGACTGGCCCAAAACCGACAATAGCGACGTACTGGCAAAACTTGCCGAAACCCTGCCTGATCATGATTTACTGTTTGCCGAATTTATCAATGGTGTCGGACAGGTGGTTACCGCCGTCCAACTGACATCACAACCGTTCCAAACCCTGCCGCGTCAGGTCGGCAATTTCAGCGTTGGCGGCGAAGCCGGTCGGCATCTGTCGGATTTCATCCCGGTTCTTTCGGGGGCGACCGCGAACCTTTCGGTAATCGAGGCCGCCGCCGCAGGCAATGCGATCATCAATGTATCGCCCGAACAGGACGGTGTTGTGCGCCGGGTTCCGCTGATGCTTGCCCTTGATCACGAGGAACCGCTGATCGGTAAGCCGGTTTACCCGACCCTGTCGATGGAAGTTTTCCGTATTCTTCAGGATGCACCGCGCACCATGAATGTGCGGCTATCAGGTGCCAGTGGCGCAACCCGATGGACCACGACCGAAGGCGTTGAAGCCATCCGGGTTGGCGAGGTAACGATCCCCACCGATCAATCGGGCCATATGTGGGTGCATTTCACCGGTCATCGCCCGGAACGATATATTTCCGCCGCCGACGTGATCGAGGGCAACCTTCCCGAACGGACACTTGAAAATACGGTTGTTCTGATTGGCACCAGTGCCGCAGGGTTGCTTGATTTGCGATCCACCCCGCTTGATCCGGTTTTGCCTGGTGTTGAAGTCCATGCGGAAATGCTGGAACAGATGCTTCTGGGGCAGTTCCTGACCCGGCCCTACTGGATTGCCGAGATCGAGACGCTGGTTCTGTTACTGGTGGGGATGTTTTTCGTTCTGGCGATCCCGAAGCTTGGCGCGGTCTGGCCGGCAATTATCGGTGGCGCCATGACAGTGGCAGCCGTCGGGTTTTCATGGTGGGCCTATATCACCCATCAAATCCTGATTGATCCGGTTTACGGCGCGGTATCGCTGGTGGCGGTTTATCTGATTGCCAGTTCGATCGGCTTCATGCGGACCGAGGGGGAACGCAAACAGGTGCGCGCCGCCTTTGCCAACTATCTGTCACCGGCACTGGTTGAACAGCTTGCCCGCCACCCGGAACGTTTGAAGCTGGGCGGGGAAACCCGCGACATGACATTGCTGTTTTGCGATGTGCGCGGATTTACCTCGATCTCGGAAAGCTTCAAATCCAATCCGCAAGGTTTAACCCGCCTGATCAACCGGTTGCTCACCCCGCTCAGCAAGGCGATTTTGGACCGGGAAGGCACCATCGATAAATATATGGGCGACTGCATCATGGCGTTCTGGAATGCGCCGCTTGATGTGCCCGACCATGCCAGACATGCCTGTGCAAGCGCGCTTGTGATGTTTGATGCGCTTGAACATCTCAATGCGCGCCGTGCCGACGAAGCCACCGAAGAGGGACAGGACTATCTGCCGCTCAATATCGGGATCGGGATCAATAGCGGTGATTGCCTTGTCGGCAATATGGGATCCGATCAGCGGTTTGATTATTCGGTGCTGGGTGATGCGGTCAATCTGGCATCGCGGCTTGAGGGGCAATCAAAGAATTACGGTATCGGCATTGTCATTGGCGAGGAAACGGCAAGACAGGTTCATAATGATTTCGCCATCCTTGAACTTGATCTGATTGCGGTGAAGGGCAAAAGCGAAGCGGTGCGCATCTTTACCCTGCTGGGCGATGGCACGATTGCAAATAGCGAAGAATTTGGTCATCTGCGTGAGCAGCATGTAAAGATGATCCAGTGCTATCGATTGCAGGATTGGAATGGTGCGGAAAAACTGATTGATCAATGCATCACGATTGCGACCGACATGATCGGGAAGTTTGACCTTGCCGGACTTTACGGGCTTTATCGCGAACGTATCGTGACATTCCGCGAAAGCCCGCCACCACCGGACTGGGATGGCGTGTTCATCGCAACCAGCAAGTAACCCGTTTCTTGCATTTCACATGCGATCACCCGAAGCTGAATATCCTCTCACCTGCGCCCCTGCCCCACCTTACAGAACCGAGGCCCCGATGAATTTTTCGTCTGATAACGTGTCACCGATCTGCCCGGAAATCCTTGCCGCGATTGCCGAGGCCAGCGACCCTGCCCTGCCCTATGGTGCGGACGCGGCAAGCCAACAGCTTGACCGGGCATTTTCCGATCTGTTTGGCAAAGAGGTTGCCGTGGTGCCGGTGGCGACAGGGACGGCGGCCAATCTTGTCGGGTTGTCGGCACTGGTGTCGCCGTTTGGCGGGGTGGCCTGCCATCATGAGGCGCATATCAACCGCACGGAATCGACCGGGGTGGCATTTTATGGCAACGGGGCGAAGCTTCTGACCATGGACGGGCCGACGGCAAAGCTGTTGCCCGAGACGCTTGATGCGTTTTTAACCCGCGAAAACACCCATGGCATGCATTCGGTTGACCCGGAATGTGTCGCCATCACGCAGGCAACCGAATTCGGCACGATCTATGACGTTGATGAAGTTCAGGCGATCGGCAGGGTCGCCAAGGCACATGGCATGAAGTTTTTCATGGATGGCGCGCGATTTGCCAACGCCATTGCCGCCCTTGGCTGTCATCCGGCCGATATCACATGGAAGTCGGGGCTTGATGTTTTAAGCTTTGGCGCAACCAAGAACGGGGCGATGGCGGTGGATGCGATCATCCTGTTTGACCCGTCATTGCGCGCAAGGGTCGAAAAGGCGCGCAAACGGGGCGGGCATCTGTTTTCCAAGCACCGTTATCTTGCCGCACAGCTTTTGGCCTATGTGAAGGATGATCTGTGGCTGCGCAATGCGCGCCATGCCAATCAGGCCACAAGTGCCCTTTGCCAGTCGCTTGAAACGCTTGGCGCACGGGCGGCATTCACCCCGCAGGGCAACGAGCTGTTTGTGCATATGAATGACGATCTGGCCGAACGGCTGCGCAAGGCCGGGCTGGTGTTTCGGCCATGGCCCGCGGTCGGGCCGGATGCGTTTCGCTTTGTTGCCGGGTGGAACAGCCCGATTGAAGCAATCCGCGCATTGCCCGAAACACTATAGGCATCATTGCCATTCGAACGGATCGCATGTGATAAAGGGCGGTCTGGTTGCGGGGCAGTCCCCGCATATTTCCCGCACCCTATGGACGCCACCACAAGACACGGACCCGCTCGATGAATTTTGCTTCTGATAACGTATCGCCCCTGTGCCCGGAAATCCTGAGCGCGCTGGAACATGAAGCCAGCGGCAACGCGCCTGCTTATGGGGCGGATGAAACCAGCCGCCAGCTTGATGCCGCCTTTTCCGAACTGTTTGACCGGGAAGTTGCCGTTGTTCCGGTTGCCACCGGGACCGCGGCAAACTGCATCAGCCTGTCGGCACTGGTATCGCCGTTTGGCGGCATCGTCTGCCATCACGAGGCCCATATCAACGAAGATGAAAGCACCGGCGTTGCGTTCTTTACCGGCGGGGCGAAGCTGATGCCGGTGGATGGCCCGGCGGCAAAGCTTGAAGCCGACAATCTGGATGCCTTTCTGGCAAGCCGGGTGGATCGCGGGGTGCATTCGGTGGCCCCGGAATGCGTTGCGATCACGCAGGCAACCGAACTGGGCACGGTTTACACCGCCGATGAAGTCGGAGCCATTGGCGCGATCTGCAAAAAGCGCGACCTTCGTTTTTTCATGGATGGCGCACGTTTCGCCAATGCGGTTGCACATCTGGGCTGCCACCCGGCTGATATCACGTGGAAGGCCGGTGTCGATGCGATCAGTTTTGGGGCGACCAAAAACGGCGCGCAGGCGGTTGATGCGATTGTGCTGTTTGACACGTCACTGCGCGGCAAGGTCGAACAGGCCCGTAAACGCAGCGGGCATCTGTATTCCAAGCATCGTTATCTGGCCGCACAGCTTTTGGCCTATGTGAAGGGTAATCTTTGGCTGCGCAATTCGCGCCACGCCAACGACGCGGCCCAAACCCTGTGCGATATGCTGGTGTCGCATGGGGCGACATTGGCGCATGCGGCCGACGGAAACGAGCTTTTTGTCAAGCTTGCCCCGGAGCTTTCGCAACAGATGCGCGATGCCGGTGCGTTATTCCATCCGTGGCCGTCATTGGGCGCGGATATTTACCGATTTGTGACGGCGTGGAACACGGATATCGCGCAAATCAGTGAACTTAATGATCGCATTACGCGCAATTGAACCGTGTAAGTGGTTCAGCAATCAAACGAATCTAGAAATTTCAAGAAGATAGATCGGACGGAAAAGCACGTTAGCTTTATGTATTTTTCCGTTCGGTCATCAGTAGCCCCGAAAAAAATGCACCCCTCCCATACGCAATTGTGAGGGACAATTTCATAAAAATAACAGACACTTGACATAAATTCATCATTCACCTCGTCAGGTCTGCGTACGTAGAACCCCGCAGGAAACGTTGACGATACGCAGAAACCCTGATTATTTTCCCTCGTCGATTGCCAACATAACTGTTGGATCGGGTAAACCCGCCCGACCCTTTGCACAAATTGCAATGCATGAGCCGTTCAAGGCCAGCAGCCACCTGTGCAGATTGTTCGGGCCAGCCTTGAGGGAGGCATCTTATATGAAAGCGAATTTCGTCAAAGCGGCGATCGGTGCAGGTCTGCTTGCAGCGACTGCGCTTGCTGCTCCGACTGCCGCTTCGGCAAAAACCCTGGTTTATTGCTCGGAAGGAAGCCCGGAAGGCTTCAACCCGCAGCTTTACACCGCGGGTACCACCTTTGACGCGACCTCGCGTCAGGTATTCAACCGTCTGGTACAGTTCAAGCGCGGCACGACCACCATCGTTCCGGGTCTGGCCACCAGCTGGGACGTATCGGCCGATGGCACGGAATACACCTTTAACCTGCGTAAAGGCGTTAAATTCCAGACCACCGATGCCTTCACCCCGACCCGCGATTTCAACGCAGACGACGTGATCTTCTCGTTCCGTCGCCAGTGGGACAAAGAACATCCGTACCATGCGGTTTCGGGTGGCGGTTACGAGTATTTCAACTCGATGTCCATGGGCGAACTGATCAAGGACATCGTCAAAGTTGACGATTACACTGTCAAATTCGTTCTGAACCGTCCGGAAGCACCGTTCATTGCCAACATGGCGATGGATTTCGCATCCATCCTGTCGGGTGAATATGCCGACCAGCTGATGGAAGCAGGAACCCCGGAACAGATCGACCTGAACCCGGTCGGTACCGGTCCGTTCCAGGTTGTCCAGTATCAGAAAGATGCGGTCATCCGTTACAAGGCGTTCCCGGAATACTGGGAAGGCAAGGCACCGATTGATAACCTGATCTTTGCCATCACCCCGGACAGCACGGTTCGTTACCAGAAGCTGAAAGCCGGTGAATGCCATGTCATGCCGTACCCGAACCCGGCTGATCTGGAAGCGATGGAAGCCGATGGCGACATCAACCTGATGAGCCAGGAAGGTCTGAACGTCGGTTATCTTGGCTACAACACCCAGAAAGAACCGTTCACCGATGCACGTGTCCGTAAGGCACTGAACATGGCGATCAACAAGGAAGCCATCATCGAGGGTGTTTATCAGGGTGCAGGCGTTGCCGCCAAAAACCCGATTCCGCCGACCATCTGGTCGTACAACAACGATACCGTTGACGATCCGTATGATCCGGAAGCAGCCAAGAAATTGCTGGCAGAAGCCGGTTATCCGGATGGCTTCACCACCGATATCTGGGCCATGCCGGTACAGCGTCCCTACAACCCGAACGCACGCCGTATGGCTGAACTCGTTCAGGCTGACTGGGCCGCGATTGGCGTGAATGCCGAAATCGTTTCCTACGAGTGGGGCGAATACCTTGAGCGTACCAAAAACGGCGAGCAGGGCAGCTTCATGCTCGGCTGGACCGGCGACAACGGTGACCCCGACAACTTCCTTGCTGTTCTGCTGGGTTGCGATGCCGTTGGCAGTGCGAACCGTGCGCAGTGGTGCAACGAGGAATTCGACAACCTGATCCAGCAGGCGAAAACCACTTCGGATGTTCTTGAACGTACCCGTCTGTACGAAGAAGCCCAGACCGTCTTCAAACGTGAAGCACCGTGGGCAACCATCGCGCACTCGATCGTTTTCGAACCGATCCGTAACGAAGTTGTCGACTACAAGATCGATCCGTTTGGCGGTCACATCTTCTACGGCGTCGATATCAAAGAATAAGACGCCCCTACACCTTGCCGAAGAGGCCCGGTTTTCCGGGCCTCTTTGCAATTCCGCAATAGAGAGAGACGTCCGCCCGCAGGCCTTGCGCGCGGATGCTAAAAAGGCCCAATGGCATGTTAGGTTTCCTTTTACGCCGTTTGGGTGACGTCATACCGACCTTCTTTGGCGTTACCATTCTGGTGTTTCTGATGATTCACCTGATCCCGAGCGACCCGATCCAGATGCGAGCAGGCGAGCGCAGTATCAGTCCCGAACGATACGCCGAACTGCAAAAGGAATATGGTTTCGACAGACCGCTTGTCGTTCAGTATTTCGATTATCTGGGTGGCGTTTTGCAGGGTGATCTTGGTGAATCCTTCGTCACCAAGCGTCCGGTGATCGAAGAGTTTGCAACCCTGTTCCCGGCAACGATCGAACTTTCCATCGCGGGGATCCTGTTTGCGATCATTATCGGTTTGCCATTGGGGGTTATTGCCGCGATCAACAGGGGAAAGTGGCTTGACCACCTGACCATGAGTTTATCGCTAACCGGATATTCAATGCCCATCTTCTGGTGGGCGCTGCTGTTGATCATGTTCTTTTCGACGACGCTTGGCTGGACCCCGGTTTCCGGTCGCCTGTCGATCATGTATTACATCGAGCCGACCACCGGTTTCATGCTGATCGATACCTTGCTCAGCGATGAAAAAGGCGCGTTTATCAGTGCGCTCCGTCATCTGATCCTGCCAACGATTGCGCTTGGCACCATTCCGATGGCCGTGATTGCGCGTATGACGCGTTCCTCGATGCTTGAAGTTCTGGGCGAGGAATATATCCGTGTCGCCCGCGCCAAGGGGCTTGCCCCGATGCGGGTGATCATGGTCCATGCGCTTCGCAATGCCCTGATCCCGGTGATTACGGTGATCGGCCTTCAGGTCGGTGTGCTGTTTGCCGGTGCAATCCTGACTGAAACCATTTTCTCGTGGCCCGGTATCGGCAAATGGATTGTCGAGGCGCTGAACCGCCGCGATTACCCGACCATCCAGGGTGGCATCCTGATGATTGCCTTCGTGGTGATGGGGGTCAATCTGTTCGTCGATCTGATGTATGGGGTGATCAATCCCCGCATCCGGCACAAGCGTTAAGGGGGTACGGGAAATGACAAACCAGAATACCCAATCGACCACCCCCGAAACGGCAGCAGCCGAAGTGGTGGCCGTCGAGGACCAGAAGATCAATCCGCCCAGCCCGTTTATGGAAACGTGGAATTATTTCCGCAAGAACCGTGGCGCTTATGTCGGGCTGATCGTTATCTGCTTTATCCTGTTCATGGCGGCATTCGCCCAGTGGATCGCACCGTTTGATCCGATTGCACAGGACCGCACCGCGTTCCTGAAACCGCCGATCTGGATGGAAGGTGCCGATCCGCGCTATATCCTTGGCACGGACGCGGTTGGCCGCGATATCCTGTCGCGCCTGATCCACGGTGCGCAGCTTTCGGTGACCATCGGCGTGTTCGTCGTGATCATTTCAATGATTTCCGGCATCGTTCTGGGTCTTGTTGCCGGATATTTCCGTGGCTGGATCGAAGTCGGCATCATGCGCATGATGGATACCATGCTGGCCCTGCCCAGCCTGATCATGGCGATGGCGATTGTCGCGATCCTCGGCCCGGGGCTTGAAAACGCCATGCTGGCGATTGCGATTGTCCAGTTGCCGCATTATGTGCGCCTGTCGCGTGCATCGGTGGTATCCGAACTGAACAAGGAATATGTCATCGCATCGCAGATTGCCGGTGCCGGTCATATCCGCCAGATGTTCGTCAATATCCTGCCGAACTGCATGGCACCGCTGATCGTTCAGGGCACCTTGGGTGTTTCAAGTGCCATCCTTGATGCCGCCGCCCTTGGCTTCCTTGGCCTTGGCGCACAGCCGCCGCTGCCGGAATGGGGCACCATGCTGGCCGAAGCCCGCGAATTCGTGGGATCGGCTTGGTGGGTGATCACCTTCCCCGGCCTTTGCATCCTCGTCACCGTGCTTGCCTTCAACCTGATGGGTGATGGTCTGCGCGATGCCCTTGATCCCAAGATGAAGCGGTAAGTCATGGCTCTTCTCGAAGTTAAAAACCTGACAGTCGAGTTCGGCTCCGAAGACCGGCCGTTCCGTGCTGTTGACAATGTTAGTTATTCCGTTGATCGCGGCGAAGTCCTTGGCATCGTCGGTGAGTCGGGTTCGGGTAAATCCGTATCCTCGCTTGCCGTTATGGGCCTGATCGACTTCCCCGGTCGTGTTACCGCCGACAGCCTGACCTTTGACGGTCAGGACCTGCTGACGATGTCGCCCGGCAAACGCCGCGCGATCACCGGCAAGGATATCGGCATGATCTTTCAGGATCCGATGTCGGCCCTTAACCCGTGCTTCACGGTTGAGGCCCAGATCATGGAAGCCCTGAAAGTCCATGAGGGCGGTTCAAAAAAGGTACGGCGTGAACGTACGCTTGACCTTCTGAACCAGGTTGGCATTCCCGATCCGAAATCACGCATGACCGCCTATCCCCACCAGCTTTCGGGCGGGATGAGCCAGCGTATCGTGATTGCGATGGCGATTGCGTGCAATCCGCGCCTGCTGATTGCCGATGAACCGACCACCGCCCTTGACGTGACCATTCAGGCCCAGATCATCGACCTGCTGCTGAAATTGCAGGACGATAGTGACATGGCCCTGATCCTGATCACGCACGATCTGGCACTGGTATCGGAAGCCGCTGATCGCATTCAGGTGATGTATGCCGGTCAACTGTTTGAAAGTGGCCCGGCCGACAGCATCTTTGCCGCCCCGCGCCATCCCTATACCCAGGCGTTGCTTGAAGCATTGCCGGAACGTTCCGAAGGCCATGATCGCCTGCGTACCATCCCCGGTGTGGTTCCGGGTCAGTATGACCGCCCGGCGGGCTGTCTTCTGGCACCGCGTTGCCGTTATGCCAATGATCGTTGCGTTGTCGAACGTCCCGATGTTGGTGCCTATAACGGGCGCGATGTGCGCTGCTTCTATCCGCTTGACGACCACGGCCAGCCGACCGGCCAAACAACCGGCCAGACAACCGGGGAGACCGTGTAATGAGTTTTCTTGATGCAAAACCCGGTGTTCCGTTGCTGGAATCCGATGATCTTGTCCGTCACTACGAAGTCAGCCGCGGCCTTGGCAAACCAAGTGCGATGGTCAAGGCGCTTGATGGTGTTTCCTTTACGCTCGAAGCCAAAAAGACGCTGGCGGTTGTTGGCGAGTCCGGTTGTGGCAAGTCCACGCTTGGCCGTCAGTTGACCCTGATTGAAAAGCCCAGCGCAGGCGGGCTTAAAATCAACGGCGAAGCGGTTGGTGATCTGAGTGACAGGGAAGCGAAACTGTTCCGTCGCACGGTTCAGATGATCTTCCAGAACCCTTACGGGTCGCTGAACCCGCGCAAGAAAGTCGGCCAGATCCTTGGCGAGCCGGTATTGCTTAACATGGATCTGGGTCGCAAGGAGCGCGAGGAACGTGTGCGCGAAACCATGGCCAAGGTTGGCCTGCGCCCCGAATTTTACGGGCGCTATCCGCATATGTTTTCCGGCGGGCAGCGTCAGCGTATCGCGATTGCGCGTGCGCTGATCCTTGAACCGAAAGTCATCGTTGCCGATGAACCGGTTTCCGCCCTTGACGTGTCGGTCCAGGCACAGGTTCTGAACCTGATGATGGACCTGCAGGAAGAGATGAATGTCGCCTATGTCTTCATCTCGCACGATCTTTCTGTCGTTCGCCATATTGCAGATGACGTCATGGTGATGTATTTGGGGCGCGTCGCTGAAAAGGGACCGACCGAAGAAATCTTTGCCAAACCGCTGCATCCCTATACAAGGGCGCTTCTGGCATCGGCACCAAAGATCGATCCGGCGCATCGCGTCAAGGCAGAGCCGCTGAAAGGCGAACTGCCTTCACCGATCAATCCGCCGTCGGGCTGTGCGTTTCATAAACGCTGCCCGTTCGCGACCGACCATTGCGCACAGGTTCGCCCTGAATTGCGCATGTATGAAGGCCGCGAGGTGGCTTGCCATCGGGTCGAAGAAATCGCCTGAAAACAGGCGATCGCCCGGATATCCGGGTAGACAAGGGAGCAAGGGGGCGCGCTTTAACCAGCGCGCCCTTGAGCATTTGAAAGATAACTTTTCCGAGATTTCCGATCAGGCGGTACTGCGCGTCCGATCCGTCAGCGCCAGAAGCACCCCGGCGGCAATCAGAAGGCTGCCGCTGATGCGGTTAAGCCAGCGCATGTGACGTGCGGAGCGGATCAGTCCCTTTACCTGCCCGCCGACAAGCCCGTAGCCCAGAAGAACACAGGCCTCCATCGCGATGAAGGTCACGCCCATGATCGCAAATTGCGGGCCGTATGCACCGGCCTGATCAAGGAATTGCGGGAAGAAGGCGGTAAAGATCAGGATCGCCTTG
>CAMPHD010000023.1 GCA_946885765.1 uncultured Thalassospira sp. | reverse complement strand
ATTGCCTGTCATCACATGCGACCCATTCTTAACAAATGGTAGTTCGATTGATAACTCCTCTGTAACTAATCCATATATACCGGTAGATTGATCATTATTTTTAAATTTAACCGCTTAATTACCCAACATCCTGTTTGCGATTAGCCTATGTTGTGGTAATATAATACCGCAATTGAGGGGTGATAGCCGCCCTGTAACTGACATCAAACGGGGTCCAAATGGCACGTCCATACACATCACTACCAACTGGTGCGAAGAACCACTTGCTTGCTATGGCTGAGCGTGGGTTGCTCAGTGAAACGCGGGCGGCAAATGCATTGGGGATGCCAGTTGACCAGTTTCGTTCTGTTGTTTCTGATGACAAAAAATCAAAGGAAATTTGGAACGAAGCATTGGCGGTTGAGAAAGACACCTTGCTTGAAAAGCTGTGGGCGCTTGCTGACAGTGGGGATCGTCAAGCGGCGACTACACTTTTGGCGGTTCGTCATGGCCTCACGGAAAAACAGCCGACTGGTGGCGGGGGTGGCGTTACGGTTAATTTCACCCTTCCCGCTGCGCTTGATCCCAGCGAGTACATGAAAACGGTTCAAGCGGTGCAGAAATCGTTGCCTGATGGTGGTGGCGATGACTGAGCAGGACAACGAAAAGATCGACCTTTCGGATTATTTTGGCGGGTTTACGTGGCGCGATGCTGTCTTTCCAGTTTGCAGCTTTGTGGGAGTGTTTGCCTTTGGCGCAGGGCTTGGCTGGCTGGCCTGTGGGGGTTATTCATGAATGCGAGTGTGGATATTGAACCTGACAAACTAACCCCGCTACAGGGCCGTGTTATGGGCGTTCCAGATGCCTTTGATTTGGCGTTGCTCGGTGGCAGGGGTTACGGCAAGACACGGGTAGCCCTGTTGATTGCGCTGCGGTTTTGCGAACAGTACGGCAAACATGCGAAGGCGCTTATTGTGCGTCGTAGCTTTCCGGGCCTTTCCGAAATTGAAAGCGAATGCCAAACAATCTTCGGGCAAATTTACGGTACGGCGGTCAAATACAATAGCCAGAAGCATAGGTTTGCCCTACCCAATGGCGGCACGATCAGCTTGGATCAATTGGACCACGAGAGCGATTTTGCAAAGTTCCAAGGGCGGTCATTCGGATTGATCGTCGCGGATGAAGCGGGGCAGTATCCGTCACCCGCATTGCTAGACCGCTTGCGCTCTTCACTACGTGCGCCCAAGGGTATTCCGGTACGTTATATAATCACGGCAAACCCCGGTGGCCCCGGCCATGGGTGGATCAAGAAACGGCATGTACTCAGGACTGAGTGGCAACCGTATGTAGATGATGCAACGGGCGCGTCATTCGTCACGATTAACGGCACATTTGAATCTAACGTGTTCATTGATCAGGCCGCATACGAGCGGAACCTCAAAGCGTCCTGTGCTGGTGATCCCGCGTTGGCTCTAGCGTGGCTAAGCGGCGATTGGACGGCCATACGCGGGGCGTTCTTTGAGTGTTTGACCGACAAAAGCATGGTTGATCCATGGCAAACCCTGCCGGGCGGTGTTGGTATCGAGCGTCACACTGATTTTATGTATCAAGGTGAGGTGAAGGCCAGACATCATTGGCGTTTTTGGCTGGCTGGTGATTTCGGTACTGCTGCCCCTGCGGTTTACTTGGCCATGGCGGAAAGCCCCGGCCTTGAGCACGAGGGCGTGTTTTATCCCCGTGGATCAAAAATCGTTTTCGACGAAGTGGCACTGGCAGGAATTGATGACCCGTCACAGGGCTTGCTAATGACCGCACCCGAACAAGCCGCCGCAATCAAGGGCATGACCGAAAAGTGGGGCATACGGGCCGAGGGCGTTCTCGATGACGCCTGCTTCGCCAATGTCGGTTCGCAGGACGGGACAATCGCAAATCAGTTTAGGAAAAACGGGGTCTATTTCCGCAAGGCAAGGAAAGGCTCACGGTTATCTGGATGGAACGAACTGCGCACGTTAATGAGCCAAGCCGGGCAACCCGATGTGCCGGGATTGTATATCACGAAGAATTGCCAATACCTTTGGGAAACCCTACCAAGCCTTCCCCGCGACCCCCGAAATCCCGAAGACCTTGACACCCGCGCCATAGACCACGGTGCAGATGCGTTGCGATACGGATGCCTGCGCCGCGAACCCATCATCACCACCAACCTTGGCTATGCCACGCAAAGCTTTGCACCCACCCGATAACACCACGAGAGGATCACTAAAATGCCGACCAACACCAATGCCATGAACCCCGCCCGCCGTACTAAACGGCACCCGTCACTGACTATGACCCGTAATTCCATCATTGAGATGAAAGCCGGGGAAAAATGGAAAAATGACCCGGACATTAACCGTGCCGCTGTCATCCATCGTCAATATATCAGCGCGATGGACGCAATAGCCAACATGATCAACAGCCCCGACCCGCTATTACCCGAAGCCGCGAACCGCAAGCGCCTTGAAGATGCGGGGCAAAAGGCGATGGCGCGTTTAGCAAAGATGTCAGATTCCGTGAATGCTGACTTGAAAAAACGCATTGCCGCACTTGGTGATCAGGCGGACGAAAGGCTTGGATTGAAGGGAGCCAATCCTCAGGCGGGCGAAATCCGCGCTGTGCTAAGGGGGATGGACAACAAGGCCAAACGTGAGGCTTTCCGCGACGCGGTGGCAACGGGCGATTCCGAACTAATCGGTGCCGTGCTTTCTGCATCCAATCCGCTTTTGCTCGGGGTGGATCGCGCACAGATGAAACGTTGGCGTGATGAGGCCGAGAATGCCTTGCTCCCTGATTTGGTTCAATTTCGCGAGGCGGCGGAGTACGCGTCGGACTTGATTAGCGAGAGCTTTGTGGCGGCAACGAGCTTGGTCGATAACGTGGCTGGGACGCGGGAAGAAGTCCGGGCGGATCAGGCGCAAATCGACGCCGCACGCAAAGCTGAGAGCGCACTCAGTGAAGCATTGGCCGAATGACGTGGAGTTGCAACCATGGAAAACACTTTGATTGGATATGAAACCGTGATCGACAAAATTAAAGGTTGGCCATTAGAGGGGGATAGCTTCCCCCCGCCAGCCGCACGGGATAGCCAAGGTCATCCTTTATGGGACAGGGTGGCGATTGAACGGTTTGCACACAGGTCGCACGGCATTCCTTACACTGATTAGGGCAGCTTTTTGCTTTTTGAGCGTATACTTATATAGTGCTCAAATCAGAGTCATAGGTGGGGCAAAATGAAAAAATATGTGTTTTTAATTCCGTTCTTTCTGTCGGGTTGCGCAACCCCTTCACCAGAATTTTCCATGGAACCTAGAACATTCAAGACCATTGATGCATCACGAGTGGTTATCAGTGATTTCACATCTGACGATGATCCGGGAATTTATGACACTACGTGGTCGAACGACTATGAGTTGATCTACGGGGAGTATATGAAGCCACCGTTCAACAAGCTGGTATATGGGCGCTTGAGCAAGCGTTATTCTGCAAGCGGGGACAGCCAAAAGCCGGAAATGGACATTTCCATTATTCGTGCCAATTTATTGCAAAAGTCACGCGTTGCGGACACCATTCCGATAGTCGGAATATTTTCTGCGTTAACCGAACGGGGCTTTCTTTGCAGCGTGGATGCGAACTTCCGCTACGACGATTTGTCCGTTCGAAAAACGTTCACGTCCAAGCAAACTCTTCCCCTCCCATGGAGCGATTCTAAACTTCCAGAAAAGGAGAAGCTGGTGGAGGAATGTCTTGGCGAAATCACAGCCGAATTGGATGATTTTATTCAGGCGCTCACAGCGCGGAAGTGACGTGTATGTTTTCTCGTTGGCGGTAAATTTTAGTGGCTGAAGAGCGTAAATTTGTATTCAATGCAGTTTTATTGGGGAAAAAATGGGAAATCTTCTAAAGCTGGTAGCAGTTGTTGAAATGCTGGGGGCAGTTGCGCTGGTTGTGTTTCTATCGAAACAAAATGCTCAAAGCGGGAACTGCAAGGCAATCAAGGATATACTGGCTCGTATCAGGTGCGAGGAAATCGCCAACAACACCGCCTCGGGCCAAACCATGATTAACATCTACATTATCGTGGCGGGTGCAGTTGGCGCTTTGATTTTCTTCTCACTCGGGCACATCGTCACAATGGTTGAGGAAATCCACAAGCGGACCTGTGAGAAATAGGTAAGCCCTTTTGGCGGTGAGTTCTGGTAGGGGAGGCTGACATTGAATGCAGAGCATGTCGATGGGATTGAGCAAATAATATCCATGCTCAGAGACACTCGAAAAATGACGAAAAGGGAGCGAGATGAATTAAACAACCGCTTTCTGATGAATGCCATTTTGGGGATGCCATCCAAAGGAACGGCTGAGTTGGTTCCGCCAAGCCAACCTGAGAGTTATCTATTTGCGAAGGGCGGGGGCGGAGTAAAGGCTGTCGATAATGACTTTTCGGCTCTTATTAAGATCGTTCGGTCTGGTGTAGAGGTTTATGCAAAGACAGGCACCTATCCTGCGCCATACTATGCGTGGCGAATTGCGGTCTTACTTCGTAAACAAAAGCGAACTGACCTTGAAGCCCGTTTTCTGAGAGCTTACAGCGCAAAGTTTTCGGATGGATTGGGTTCTAAATATAAGCAATTGGCAGAAAGAGCCAAAAAAGCGGCGCTTTTGGCTCGCAAAGTCACATCATATTAAAGGACCGAAATTATAGCGGTTCCATCACTTTCACAATGATGGGTAGAATTGCGGTTATCGCAAAATTCTCTTTGTAAGTCATTGAAATATAAGAAAATGTGGCAGAGAGGAGGGGATTCGAACCCCTGAGGGGCTTACACCCCAACACGCTTTCCAGGCGTGCGCCTTAAACCACTCGGCCACCTCTCCACATGCGATCTGGTACATATCGCGAAAGCGGGCGGACATTAGCCGACCCGATCCCGGTTGACAAGGCAAAATCCCGTACTTTTTGATGTTTGTTCCGGTCGCTATCCAAACGGCGAACAAGTGCCCTTGTTACAATAACTTGACGGATAAAGTTGTAGCGATTTGTCCAATATTTACTTCTTGTTGATCAATCGCCTCTAAGGTTTCAGGTTATGGTTCCAGATGTACCGGGACGATAGGGTGATTCGCGGAAACCTTTACGCTGGCGGGGCAAAGCCGTTAGCGTGACTGCGATCATAACGAAAACGAAAAGTTCTGACCGGGAATTCGGAGACGGCTATGTGGCTTTTCAGGGCGTTGGGATGGATATTGCTGTTTGCCAGTCTCGCTGTACTGGTCGGTGATGGTATTACCGCGCTTCAGACAGGAGCGTTCCGCTTTGTGGCGGCAGGCGAGCTCTGGTATCGGTTGGATGCCGGAAGCCTGAACCTGTTGCAGTCCGTGATCCAGCGTTATATCTCGGCTTGGATTTGGGACAATGCGTTTGTTCCGGCCCTTCTTGCCCCGGCCTTCATCATTTTGCTGGTACCGGGAATCCTTCTGTTGCTGATGACCCGCAAGCGCAGACGTCAGAAGTTTTTCTAAGACTTTCCATCTTTGTCTTTTATCCGGCTTTTCCTTGTCTGATCGGTTTGCGCGCGGCACACTGTGCGTGATCGGGCAGGATCACGATATGGAAAACAGCCATGAAGGCATGGATATGCAGGGCATTTGGCGATGCGCCGATGCTGATCGATTGCGACGAACCGGTCGCACAACCCCAAGACGTCACCATTGATATTGCAGCCTGCGGCGTCAATTTTGCCGATACGCTGATCCTTGAGGGTAAATACCAGAAGCGGCCCCAAGGCCCGTTTGCACCGGGGTTTGAAATTGCCGGGACAGTTTCGGTGGTTGGTACGGATGTGCGGGGCCTTGAAATCGGTGATCGGGTTATGGCCTTGCCCGACTGGGGCGGGTACGGGGAAAAGATCGTGGTCGATGCCGGGCTTGTGACCCGCCTGCCCGATAATGTCGGGTTTGATTCTGCCGCTGCATTTCAGATCGCCTATGGAACATCGTGGTTTGGCTTGAAATATCGCGCCATGGTGCAACGGGAAGAGGTCGTTCTGGTTCACGGTGCGGCAGGGGGTGTTGGCCTGACCGCGGTGGAGTGCGCCAAACTTTTGGGTGCCATCGTGATCGCAACCGCGGGCGGAGCGGAGAAATGCGCCATCGCCGAAGCGCATGGTGCGGATTATGTGATTGACTACAAATCCGAAAGCATTCGGGACCGGGTAAAGGAAATCTGTGCCGGGATCGGGCGAACGGGGGCCGATGTGGTTTATGACCCGGTCGGTGGCGACGTGTTTGATCAAAGCCTGCGCTGTGTAGCGCCCGGTGCACGGATTCTTCTGATCGGATTTGCCAGCGGATCGGTACCGCAAATTCCGGCCAACATCCTTCTGGTCAAGAATATTGCCGCACTTGGCTTTTATTTCGGGGCCTACCTGAAACAGAACCCGGATATCGCAAAGGCAGGCATGGCAGAGCTTTTGGAACTGCTGTCATCGGGAAAGATATCGCCGATGGTGTCGGCAGTTTATCCGCTTTCCGACGCGATGGAGGCACTTGACGCGATCCGGAACCGGACTGCGACGGGGAAGCTTGTGATCCGCTGCGGCGAATGAGTTCGTCGCCTAGCGATTATTCTATTAATCAAATCCTTGAAATTTTATAGGATGTTGCGGTCCCTGATATCGTTCCGTCCTGCGGGCTCTCTGCCGGGCTTGCTACAGCACCTGTTGATCCACTGGAATGCCGCTGATGTCCGAAACCCGGAAAAAGCCTGACGCGCCGCAACCGTCCGACAAAACGCGGGCACAATACGAAACGTTCCCCTATCCGGCGCGTGACCCGAAGGATGAAGAGCGACGCCTGGTTGTCGGGTCGCCCGGCAACTGGGAAGAGGTGGTTCATTTCGTGTTTGGTGGACATGATCCATCGGCGGGTGGCAAAAAGACAAGGATCCTTGTCGCTGGTGGTGGTACGGGCGACGCGTTGGTGATGCTGGCGCAGCAGGCGCGCGATCGCAAGGCCAAGGTCGAGATTGTTTATATTGATCTTTCGGAAAGCTCGCGCGAGATCGCCGAGGCACGGATCAAACGCCGCAACCTTGAAAAGAATGTCAAATTTGTTACCGGATCGTTCGTTGAACTGGCCGGGAAATATGGCCCGTTTGATTACATTGATTGCTGTGGCGTGCTTCATCATCTGCCCGATCCGGATGCCGGGTTAAAGGCATTGGCAGATGCGCTTAAACCCAAAGGCGGTATGGGTTTGATGGTTTATGGCGAACTTGGCCGGATCGGCGTTTATCATATG
Organism: uncultured Thalassospira sp.; assembly: GCA_946885765.1. The sequence continues at coordinate 10,352 of CAMPHD010000023.1, read as the reverse complement.
CAGGAAATGATGGAACGCCTTTCAGCCGAGGCTGGCGGACGCAAGCGGCTTAACCTTGGCAAGGCACTGTTTGACTCATTGCCCGGCACAAACTGGCTGAAGCGTAACCCGTTTGTAAATGATCACATCCAGGGCGGTGACGCCGGGTTTTATGATCTGCTTTTGCATCAGCAGGATCGGGCCTATCGCGTCGACGAGGTTTTTGATTTTGTCGAGAAAGCCGGTTTGCGGCTTCAACAATTTATCGAACCGATGCGCTATGATCCGACGACCTATTGTTCGCGCCATGACGTTCTGGACAAGGCTGTACATGTGCCGTTTCGTAAGCGGGCCGCGTTGGCCGAGCTTATGGCAGGCAATATCACCAAGCATCTGTTTTATGTGGTTAAATCGGATAACAAGATCAAACCGCCGGTACCGGATCGTAATGCGGTGCCGTTCTTTGTGCGTATTGATGGGGCTGCTTTGGCGCGATCTGTTGCCAAAACCGGCCATATCAAGATCAATTTTACCGGATTGTCGGTAACGCGCAGTCTTCCGCCGGCAAGCCCCGGTATTCTGTCACGCATTGATGGCAAACGCACGGTTGGCCAGATTTACGAGATGTTTGACCCAAGACCGGACAAATATGAATTCGATGCCCAGTTCGCGGTGATGTATTCGGTGCTGAATGCCGCAAACCTGATGTATTTGCATCCTGCAAAATAATCCAGATTGCGGGTTCTATCAGGCAAAAGAAATGCCGACCATCGGGGGATGGCCGGCAATCAGGGACTCAAAACCGTTAATAGCGGGTGCGGGTCTCGGTTTTGCGTATCGGGAGACTGAAGACGCTTGTCAGTGCTTCAATAACCTGCAGGGGGAATGAAAGAGGCCCCTGCAAGCGGAAAAGTCGGGGAGACATGATAAGTACTCTTGGTTTGGGGCCTTTAAGCGAAATGCTCAGGCTTTCCAGAACGGCTTGGCTGCTTCGATACGTGCATCATAAACGTCCCAGCCAATGTCGCGCAGCAAATGGCTGTCCATCGTCGCAAGCTTTTGGCGGAGAACATAACGTTTTGCCCACTGACGCGGCAGTTCCATAACATTTGCGGTGTTGTGGTGACGGCGGGCGGTGACAAAAACACCGGCATCTTTGGTGATCGCGACCATGATCTTGTTCCTTCAATCTATCGGCCAGCTCTCAGTTCGTATGCGGCCTGAATGTGTTTCGTTCTGATAAACCCAGAGTTACGCTTAAAAGCACTTGCGCTCAAACCATCTTTTGTCATCATTGCATGAGTTTTAATCATGTAAGTTGATCGCCATGAAACGCCGTCCATTACCGCTAAACGCGCTTCGTGCCTTTGAAGTGGCTGGTCGACTTGAAAGTTTCACCAAAGCTTCACATGAGCTTAATGTGACGCAAGGGGCGGTCAGTCGACAGGTGCAACACCTTGAGGATGTGCTGGGGCGGCAATTGTTCGAACGTCATCATCGCCGATTGAAACTGACCCGACCGGGTCGGAACTTGCTGGCATCTTTAACCGCGGCATTTGATTCTATCGAACTTGCGGTGTCGCGGATTGAAAACCGGCCGGATGATACGCAGCTTAAAGTTCTGTCGCCATTAACATTTGCCATGCGCTGGATCGTGCCACGTCTTGGTCGGTTTCAGATGGAACATCCCGACTTGCAGGTACAGCTTGGTACCTATAGCGACGATGCCGCCCCGGTTGATTTCAATGAAACCGATATTGCCATCCGCTTTGCCGATACACCTGGCGATCAGCTTGTGCATGAATTTCTGACCGGCGAACGGCTTTTGCCGGTGTGTCATCCCAATCTGGCAAAGCAACTGAAAACGCCGGAAGATCTTGGCAAGGTGCCCCTTTTGCATTGTTCGGCACAGCGCGAGGATTGGCGTATCTGGTTAAAGGGAACGGGGATCGAGGGCGTTGATCCCGACCGGGGGCCGGTTTTTGCGACCCTTGATATGGCGATGGAAGCAGCGGCCAGCGGATTTGGCGCAGTGATTTCCGACCCGGCGATGATCGGAGAATATGTCGTGACCAATAGGCTTATGGTGCCGTTCGATTTGCCGATCGATAGTCCATATGCCTATTCGCTGTGCTATCCCGAAGGAAGGTTGGAGCGGCGAAAGGTGAAGGCATTTCGCGATTGGTTGATGAGTGAGATCAAGATCGAGACGGGCAAGCGCAAGCTTGTGCAAAAAGAATCAGGAACGGAATGACAGTTTCAAGATGATGCCTTGAAATTGAACCATTTTATTCCTCATTATGAATATGTCGTTTGGATCAAATGGCTTTGCGGACGTAACGTCGGCGTAACCGGTCCCTGTTATTCTTGGCGGGAATTGTCCGGAACGTTTCGAATAGTGCGTCCGTATATTGTGTCAGATGATCCAATGATGCGTATTGGCCCTGCCGGGGTTCGGGCTTCGAGCCGGGCACATTTCAGGAATAAATATGACGCGGCAAGCAGGCGAGACGTGCATTGCACGGAAAACGGGGAACCGGGGAAAAATTTCCCGTTATTTCGGGGGCGCACTTTGGGCGCTGATGATCGGGGGAGCGCTGACAGTTCCGGCGGTTGCGATGGCGCAAACTGCCGATAAACCCGATATCACGGCCGCGCCGACCGTGCCGGTGGCCGAGGAACAACTTAACCCGCTGACCACTGTGTCACACGGCATATCGCTTTATGGTGATCTGAAATATGGCCCCGATTTCCGACATTTCGATTACGTCAATCCCGATGCGCCCAAGGGCGGGACGCTGGTGCAAAGTTCCATCGTTTCGTTTGATACGTTAAACCCCTTCACGCTTAAGGGCACGGCGGCAAGCGGCCTTGGGTTGATCTATGACAGCCTGATGGTGTCGAGTGCGGATGAACCTTCGTCGCTTTATGGGCTGATCGCGCGCAGCGTTGAATATCCGGTGGATCGATCATTTGTGATTTTCCATCTTGATCCGCGCGCACGCTTTCAGGATGGCACGGATATCACCGCCGAAGATGTGGTGTTTTCATTCAATGTGCTGATTGAAAAAGGCAGCCCGGTTTACCGGCAATATTACGCGCAGGTCGATAAAGTAGAAGCGCTTGACGATCTGACGGTGCGGTTTGATTTCAAGCCGGGCAACAATCGCGAATTGCCGATGATTGTTGCCGAACTTTCCATCATGCCAAAGCATTACTGGGAAGGGCGGGATTTTTCCAAGACGACCTTTGACATTCCGGTTGGTAGCGGCGCCTATAAAATCAAGTCCTTCGAGGCCGGTCGCCAGATCACCTATGAACGGGTCAAGGATTATTGGGCGGCTGATTTGCCGGTCAATCGTGGCAGCAATAATTACGATACGCTGCGGTTTGATACCTATCTTGATCCCGATGTATCACGCCAGGCGTTTTTTGCCGGTGAGTACATGATCAGAAGCGAACATTCATCGCGCGAATGGAGCACTGCATATAACACCCCCGCAATCGAGAACGGTCAGATCAGGAAGGAATTTCTGACTGATAATCTGCCAAACGGTATGCAGGCCTATGTGTTCAACACACGTAAGCCCCTGTTTTCTGACATTCGTGTTCGGGAAGCGCTGCAATATGCGTTTGATTTCGAATGGCTGAACCGGGCGATGTTTTATGGCGCGTATAAGCGCAATGTCAGCTATTTCGCCAACTCTGAGCTTGCCGCAACCGGCGTACCGGAGGGCGAGGAGCTTGATATCCTGAAAGGTTTCAGAAGCCAGCTGCCGCCCGAACTGTTCACCCAGCCGCCGCAATTGCCGAACTTTGATGCGCCCAATGGTCGACGCGAAGCATTGCGTCATTCGATGAGGCTTTTGCAGGATGCGGGTTGGGAGTTGCGCAACATGCAGCTGGTCAACAGCAAGACCGGCGAGCCGTTCCGGTTCGAGCTGATTATCCGCCAGCCGGGGCTTGAGAAAATCGCGCTGGTTCTCAAAGCACGCCTGCGCCAGCTTGGCGTGACCATGGATATTCGCATGATTGATACCGGGCAGTGGGTCAATCGTATTCAGGCCTATGATTTTGATATGACGACTTTCTGGTGGACGCAAAGTCTTTCACCGGGGAACGAACAGCGGTTTTTCTGGTCATCGCAGGCAGCAGATCAGCCGGGCAGCCGGAATTTCGCAGGAATTAAAAACCCGGTCATTGATGAACTGATCGATCTGGTCATCGAAGCAGACAGCCGCGAAAGCCTTGTGCAGCGGGTACGCGCACTTGATCGTGTGTTGCAGTGGGGATTTTACGTGATCCCGCAATATTATCTTGGCGGGGATCGGATGGCCTATTGGGATGTGTTCGGGCGACCTGACGAGGTGCCGCTTAAGGGGACATCGGTCATGACATGGTGGATTGATCCCGAAAAATCGCGGCAGCTTAAGAAGGGAGGGTACTAGGCCATGCTGAATTACATCCTGCGTCGCCTTTTGCTGATCCCGGTTACGCTGTTTGGCATCATGGTGCTGAACTTTGCCATCGTGCAATTCGCACCGGGCGGGCCGGTCGAACAAATGATTGCCCAGTTACAGGGTACCGACGTTGCCGCAACTGCGCGCATCAGCAATCAGGGGGCTGATAGTGGCGGGGGCGGTGGTGCGAGCAGCGGAAACAATTTTTCCTCGACCTCGAACTATCGCGGGGCTCAGGGGCTTGACCCCGAAATCATCACCCAGCTTGAAAAGCAGTTCGGGTTTGATAAACCGGCTTACGAACGTTTCTGGATGATGATGAAAAATTATCTGACGTTCGATTTCGGCCAAAGCTATTTCCAGGACCGCGATGTGGTCGATATCGTGATCGACAAGATGCCGGTTTCGATATCGCTGGGCCTTTGGTCGACACTGATCATCTATATCATTTCCGTGCCGCTTGGCGTTGCCAAGGCCGTGCGTGACGGATCGAATTTTGATGTCTGGTCATCGGCGGCGATCATTGTCGGTTATGCCATCCCGGGATTCCTGTTTGCCGTGATGCTGATCGTGGTGTTTGCCGGTGGAACCTATTTTGATCTGTTCCCGTTAAGGGGACTGACATCATCGAATTTTGATGAATTGTCGCTTTTGGGTAAGGTTGCGGATTATTTCTGGCATCTGGCATTGCCAATTACCGCACTGACCATTGGTGGTTTCACCACGCTTACGATGCTGACCAAAAACTCGTTCCTTGATGAAATCAACAAACAGTATGTGGTGACCGCGCGGGCCAAGGGACTGACGGAAAAACGGGTTTTGTACGGGCATGTCTTCCGCAATGCGATGTTGCTGGTGATTGCCGGTTTCCCCAGTGCATTGATCGGGCTGCTGTTTACCGGCTCGGTTCTGATCGAGGTGATTTTCTCGCTCGACGGACTTGGATTGCTTGGTTTTGAAGCCGTGATGAAACGTGATTATCCGGTAATGTTTGCGACACTTTATCTGTTCACTTTGTTTGGTCTTGTTCTGAACCTGATAAGTGACCTCAGCTATCACCTGATTGATCCGCGGATCGACTTTGAAGCGCGGGAGAATTGATCATGAACAACATCATTCTTTCGCCGTTGAATAAACGCCGGATTGCAAATTTCCGGTCCAACAAGCGCGGATACTGGTCGCTTGTGATTTTCACAATCCTGTTCGTCATCTGTCTGGTGGCTGAACTGGTGGCCAATGACAAGCCGATTTTCGTCAAATATGACGACAACTGGTATGTCCCGATCCTGTCAGACCACCCTGAAACCGTTTATGGTGGTGATTTCGACGTCGAGACCGATTTCTATGATCCCTATATCCTTGGCAAGATCGAGGAACACGGTTTTGCCATCTGGCCGCCGATACCGTTTTCTTACAACACCATCGATTTTGAAATGCGCGAGGCACAGCCAGCCCCGCCATCGTTCAGGCATTGGTTTGGAACAGATGATCTTGGGCGGGATGTTCTGGCGCGTCTGATTTACGGGTTCCGGATTTCGATCCTGTTTGGCCTTGCCCTGACCGCGATCAGTTCGGTGATCGGGATCGCGGCCGGTGCGGTACAGGGTTATTTCGGTGGCTGGATTGACCTTGGTTTCCAGCGTGTGATTGAAATCTGGTCCGGATTGCCGCAGTTGTTCATCCTGATCATTCTGGCCAGCCTGTTTGCGCCGGGGTTCTGGACGCTTTTGCTCATTCTTGTGCTGTTTAGCTGGATGAGTTTGACGGGGCTTGTGCGTGCAGAATTCCTGCGGGCGCGCAATTTCGAATATGTCCGGGCCGCGCGTGCATTGGGCATGACCGACTATCGCATCATGTATCGCCATGTTTTGCCCAACGCGATGGTGGCGACGATTACGTTTTTACCGTTTGTTTTGAACGGCTCGATCGTGGCGCTGACATCGCTTGATTTCCTGGGGCTTGGGATGCCGCCCGGCTCGCCGTCGCTTGGCGAATTGCTTGCGCAGGGGAAAAACAACCTTCAGGCACCTTGGCTTGGCATGACGGCGTTTTTTGCGATTGCACTTATGCTTGGCCTTCTGATCTTTATCGGCGAAGCGGTACGCGATGCCTTTGATCCACGAAAAACCTTCTAGGGGAACGGTTATGACGACCAATCAATCGACACAGCCGCTTCTTGAGGTAAAGGACCTTTCCGCGAGTTTTGCCGATGTTCCGGCGGTCAAAGGCGTTTCGTTTGCCATGAAGCGCGGCGAGACGATGGCGCTTGTGGGTGAAAGCGGATCGGGTAAATCGGTGACCGCACTTTCGATCCTGCAATTGTTGCCTTATCCGCGGGCAAGCCATCCAAGCGGTTCGATCATCTTTGACGGGCAGGAAATGGTCGGCACGGATGCGAAAATCCTGCGAAACATCCGGGGAAACCGGGTTGCGATGATTTTCCAGGAGCCGATGACATCGTTAAACCCGCTGCACAATATCGAAAAGCAGATTGGCGAGGTCTTGCTGCTCCATAAGGGACTGCGGGGACGCAAGGCACGAGAACGCATTCTTGAACTGCTTGATCTGGTGGGTATTCCCGATCCTGCATCGCGATTGAAGGCGTTGCCACATGAATTATCAGGCGGGCAGCGCCAGCGTGTAATGATTGCGATGGCGTTGGCGAACGAACCGGAATTGCTGATTGCCGACGAGCCGACCACAGCACTCGATGTGACGATTCAGGCGCAAATCCTTGAATTGCTGAAAGAGCTGCAGGCCAAGCTTGGTATGGCGTTACTGCTGATTACCCACGATCTTCAGATCGTGCAGAAAATGGCTGATAATGTTTGCGTCATGAAGGATGGTGAGGTGGTCGAGCGCGGTACGGGACGCGGGCTTTTTGACAATCCGCAACATCCTTATACCAAAAAGCTTCTGGCAGCAGTGCCAAGCGGTAATGCGCTACCTTTGCCCGACAATGCACAGGAACTGATCCGGACAAATGACATTCTGGTGCGGTTTCCGATTGGCAAGAAGGGGCTGCTTGGCCGTCCGGAATATTACCTTGATGCGGTCGATCATATTTCTCTTACCCTGAAACAGGGCGAAACACTGGGCATTGTCGGCGAGAGCGGTTCGGGCAAGACGACACTTGCGATGGCGATCTTGCGGCTTCTGTCGTCGTCCGGGGATATCCGGTTTGACGGTAAAGACGTTCGGCAATTTTCCGGGGCGGATTTACGGGCACTGCGCCGTGATATGCAGGTGGTGTTTCAGGACCCGTTCGGGTCACTTAGCCCGCGTATGTCAATCAGCCAAATCGTGGGTGAGGGGCTTGAAATCCATAACCCGGAAATGTCCCGGCAGGAACGCACTGAACGTATTGCTGAGGCGCTACGCGAAGTTGATTTGCCGGTGAATGCGATGGATCGTTATCCGCATGAGTTTTCCGGCGGGCAGCGTCAGCGCATTTCGATTGCGCGCGCGCTTGTTCTGAAGCCACGTTTCATGGTGCTTGATGAACCGACATCGGCACTTGATATGTCGGTACAGGCACAGATTGTCGAACTTTTGCGTGATCTTCAGGCGCGCCACAAGATGGCCTATCTGTTTATCAGTCATGACCTTCGGGTTGTGCGAGCGCTTTCGCATCGGGTTATGGTGATGCAGGGAGGGCGGCTTGTTGAAAGTGGGGATGCGGACGAAGTCTTTGAAAATCCGAAGGAATCCTATACAAAAGCTTTGTTGGCGGCGGCACTTGATCTGCGTGCAGCCGGGTCGGAGTTTTTGCAAAGCTAGGTTCGACCGGAACCTGCCAAGGGCTAACCGCGTTCGTCGGGTGAGGCGATGTACAATTACGGGCTGGAAGCGAGTGTTCATGACCGAACCGGGAAAAACCCCGAAAGGATTCAGGAACTGGCTTGTCATGCCGCTGTCGGCGGTATCGATGGGGTTGATGTTGCTGGTGGCACCCGATGCAAGGGCATCGGGTGGCGGGCATGGCGGGGCAAGCGCATCCGAAAGCAGTAGGCCACAGGAACTTCAGATTCCCGAAACGGTGATTCAGTCGGATTCAATTGCGTTGACAGTGGTTTTGCCAAAAGGTGGCGCGATCCGGCAGATGGTGTTTCATGTCTGGCTTGAGGCATCGTCGGTGACAGACCGTGCCATCATCGAGCAAGCCGAGCCAAAATTGCAAAACGCGTTTCTGCGTGATCTTCAGCGCATCATGTATCGTGATACCCAGAACCGGTACGAGAAGCTCGAAGAAGGCAAGCGTGGCTTTGTCTATAACGGGCCGGAACTGATCGCACCGCCACTGCCCAACAAAACCCCGGAAGAACTGGAGGCGGAACAGGAAGCCGCCGAGGCGGCCAAAGAAAAGGGTGAGGAGATAAAATCCGAGCCACCTTTCTCCCCGTTCGCTCCAACAACCAATCGTTATTTTGCGGCCCTTCAGAACCGGCTTTTGGCAACGGCACGCGGCATTGTCCCCCCGGAATCGATTCGTTCGGTTCAGGTGCGCAAGTTTTATGATAACTGGCCGGGCGACAAAAAACCGGGAAGATAGCGGCCCGTGTCTGTGTTGATCCGAGGCCCTTTGCGCAGATCAACATTTTCAAAAGATTTCTCGCCTCATTCCCGGTTTATCCTTCTTTGTATCTGTGCGGTGTTCCGAACCGCTGGCTCTTTTTTCCTGGTTGCAGAAGGGGGATGCCAGCCGTGCACAGAGTGCACTTGTCTGACATTATGGGTGTGATATTCCCGTCGCGTTTGTCGTGATCCGGGGGATGAAATGCCGATTGAAACATGGCTCAGTTTTTGCGCACTGGTGTCGCTTATGGTGGCGACACCGGGTCCAAGTGTTCTGATCGGGATGTCGCATTCGCTGCGCTATGGTCCTCGCCCGACGATGGTCACGGCTCTTGGCGATGTGACTGCCAATATGATCCAGATGGTGATTGCGGCGGTTGGGCTAGGGGCATTGCTTGCGACATCGGCGACGGCGTTTGGTGTTGTTAAGTGGTGTGGGGTTGCTTTTCTGTTTGTCATCGGCCTGACAGCGATCCTGCGCAAATCCAAGGACTTGATCAGTAATAACGATATCGAAACGATCTTGGTGTCGGGGTTTGAGCCCGTGCGCAAGCGTCGCCTGTTCAGCGAAGGCTTTCTTGTCGCTGCTGGTAACCCGAAAGCGATAGCGTTTTTCGGGGCGCTGTTTCCGCAATTTATCGATCCGTCGGCGGAACTTTTGCCACAGTTGATGATTCTTGGAACCACCTTTGTGGTTTTTGATTACACATTCGTAATGATATATGCAATGGGTGCCGCCCGATTGATGCCCTGGCTGATGAAACGCGGCGGAAAAAGCACAATTGGGCGGATCAGTGGCGGTGTTTTGATTGTTGCGGCCCTGCTTTTGTCGCTGATCGACATGCCTGAAAGCGTTGCCAGGACCCGCTGAGCCGAAACTTGGGGCAAGCAAAGATTATCTTGTATTAGGGAGTGTGTTTTGGGGCTCCCTGCACAGATGTTTCAGCATAAGATATTGATATTTACGGGTTAAATTTAAAATAGAATGCTTGGGCATAAAAACAACAAACAAACCAACTGGTCTGTTTGTTTCCTATTCTTACGTGTGGGACGTGGGGAGAGGAAGGGTAGGACAGATTTTCTGCCCCATTTCGCGGAATTCTGCATCCGTGCCAATTCCGGGCTGCCGAAAACCGGGTGAATTCCGTTCTGCCGGTGGCAGGAATACCCGAAGACTCTCTGTTCCAGAGCTTCGACTATTCGGTTTTCTTACCGGCGGAGACGATAATATCGCCGAATTCGCGCAGGAAGACGGAACCTTTTACCGTGCGCTGGATGAGAACCGAGCGACGGTCGTCCTCGTCGGGAACATGGGTCCGCATCTGCCCTTGTAATTCC
>CAMPHD010000022.1 GCA_946885765.1 uncultured Thalassospira sp. | reverse complement strand
GCCAGTCGCATCATGTCACTGCCGACCTGATCGAAACTTTCGGCCGGTCCGGCAATCACAATCGGCAAATGGCGCGTGACTTCATCAAGGCCAAGCAAGGCAATGGTCACACCGATATCGCTAATCGTGTCGTCAACACCCACAATCAGGGCAACCGGCGCGTCTTCGTCGAAATTGCCGATATCGTGGGTATCGATGGCAAACGGGCTTTGCGCGGTCATGTTCTGCAACATCGGACCAAACTGGCGTTCGATACTGTTTGATGCCGTGACCGAACGCGGATCAAGCGATGGCAGAACACGCGACAAGGCCTGTCGTGCCGATGCACGCGTCGGATTTAGCGGACAATAGGCCGGGAACGCATCGGATATGGCCAGCTCCAGATAAACCGGCTGATCGGATGCCGGGGTATCTTCCAGCGGACAGAACACCAGAAAACCATGGCTGTTACGTGCCGGATTAAGTGCCGAAAACATCGGATCGTTGACGAACGCATTGGTGACATCCGGGCGCGATTGGCGGGTCCAGCGATCATCGATACGGACTACTTCCCCGCCAACACGCAACGTGACACTTTCAACCGCACGGTCCGGGTCGAGCATCCAGCCTGAAACCAGAATACCGCTGCCTTCAATCACCAGTGAAAAGTCGATGCCGATCCGCACCGGCCGATCCAGTTCGGAAACCGTATCGCGCCCGTCAAAGCGATGGGCCGCCATGCGGATCTGTTCCAGGATGTTATCGGGTGCCTTCACCCGATCCAGAACAGACCGGATATGGGCCGGTACATCGGGCAATGCGACCAGCACACGCTGCTGATAAACCTCGATTGAGAACCAGCCATCACGCCCCCGGAAGTAAACACGTTGCAGCTTGTTCGGATTGATCCGGGTATCGCCGGTCATAAGCCCGGTAACGCCCGTGGCATGTTCACCAAGATCATCACGCATGAACTCGGCACTGGTCAGTTCGGCAAGAACCGGGCCTTCGTCAATCGCGATCACGCGGGTGCGTCCGGTCGGGAAATTGCTCGACCAGCCCTGAATGTAAATATCGCCTTCTTCAAGGCCGCCCAGAACCTCGATAAAACCGTTGCTACGTGCAGCAATCCGAACAAGGGCAGCCACAGTACGCAAACGCTTCTTGTTCGGGTTGCCGGCCAGCAGTGCCTCGATAACGCCGTCGATCACGGTGGCGAATGCCGACCCGGATTGCTCGGCCACGGCAGACAGAATGGATTCAAGCCCTTGCGAGCGGCTTTCTATCCGGTATTCACCGGGTTGGCCCGGTGCCTTGAACAGGGCCGTTTTCAAACGGCGTTGCGATACATTCTGCATCGGTAGAAGTGCAACAAAACCATAAGCCGCTTCGGGCGGGCCATCGGCACGGCGCCAGCTGATGATTGATGCCTGAACCTTGGCATCGGATTGACCGTTCAGGAATACATCAATTGTCGCCGGCATCGCAGCCCCGACACCCGCCATAAGCGCAAGCCCGTCATCGACCAAAGCGGCCACAACGGTCCTGCCGTCCAGCGGCATTCCAGACGGTTCAGTCATGCCCTGCCCTCCTTGTCATTTCTTGTGATTGTGAATTGAAAAACAGCTCGCCCCTGTCAGACGACAAAGTCATTCCAAACGAAGGTGCTGAAAATTCCGGGCTGTTAGCCATATCGTTGAGATAACGGCCATAATCGCTTGCGGCACTGAAACCGGCACTGCAGGTCAAGGCATCGCGATCAATCCAACCCAAACGCCACGCTGTTTCTTCCGGACTGCCGATTTTAAGGCCCTGACGTTCCTCCACGGAATAAACGAACTGTGCGGCTTGCAACAGACTTGCCGGTGTGCCGGTATCAAGCCACGCACAGCCACGGCCAAGCATTTCGACCGTCAGTTCACGGTCCTCAAGATAGCTGCGGTTAAGATCGGTAATCTCGAGCTCACCGCGCGCGGACGGCACAAGATCTGCAACACGGTCAGGGGCAGTTGCATCGAAGAAATAAAGCCCGGTCACCGCCAGATTGGATGGCGGATTGGATGGCTTTTCAATAATATCAAGCGGTTGCCCGTCAGGATCGAATGCCATCACGCCATAGCGTTCCGGATCGCGCACGGCATGAACAAACACCGTCGCCCCGCTGTGACGTTTGGCTGCCCCGCGCAACCGTTCACCCAAACTGTCGCCATGGAAAAGGTTGTCGCCAAGGATCAACGCACAGGGTTCGTCATTCAGGAATTCCCGCCCGATCAGTAATGCTTCGGCGATACCGTTCGGTGCATCCTGTTCGGCATAGGTCAGATTGATGCCAAACTGTTTACCATCCCCAAGCAAACCAACAAACGCATCGGTCTGTCCCTTGGCTGTGATGATCAGGATATCCCTGATACCGGCCAGCATCAGGGTACTGAGCGGATAGAAAACCATCGGCTTGTCCCATACCGGCAAAAGCTGCTTGCTGGTCGCATGGGTAATCGGCCACAGACGCGAACCGGTGCCCCCGGCAAGAATGATGCCCTTCATGCGACCCTCCTGCGCCGGATACCGGCATGACGAATGGTGTGAGAAATACCGTCCTGCCAATGCTGACAAGGCAGATCGAGGGTTTCATCGATTTTCTGGCAATCAAGAACCGCATAGACCGGACGCGGGGCGATATCCTGCTGATCGGTCGCACTGCTTGCCCTGATCAGGCTGACATCGGCATCCAGTTCACGGGCAATCACATGGGCGATCTCGAACGGGCTTGCCGATCCCTTGCCAACCGCGTGATATATTCCGCCCGACACATCTTTGCCATCAAGTACAGCCCTGCAAATCGCGGCTATCTGACCAGCAAGCGCATGTGCTGATGTTGGTGATCCGAACCGGTCGGCGATGGCCCTGATCCGTTCACCATTGGCAAGCTTGCGCGCAAAGGCATGAACAAAACTTGGTCGTTGATTACCGTGCAGCCACGCGGTTCTCAGAACAATGGTTGCCGGTGACGCCATCAAAGCAGCACGTTCACCGGCCCGCTTCGTCGCACCGTACCAGTTGATCGGACCGGGTTCATCATCCTCGTGATAAGCGCGCCCCGCCTGACCGGAAAAGACAAAATCGGTCGAAATCTGGATCAGGCGGATGTCTAGCTTGCTGGCGATTTCGGCCAGAACGGCCGGAACATCGGCATTGATCTGGCGTGCTTCACTGCGTTTGGTTTCTGCGGCATCTACATCGGTAAAAGCCGCCGCATTGACAATCATCCCCGGCGGAGTTGTCGCCAACAGGCGCGAAATTCCGTTCAGATTGCCCAGATCGATTTCTGAACGAACCGGGGCCCAGAACGGAATGCCAAGGTCGCGCAATTGCGCCTTACATTCCTGCCCCAGACGGCCTGATCCGCCCAGCAACAGGACATAACGCCGTGCGGCAAGTTCGGACAAAACGGGATGGGTGATGAGTGCCATAATGCCCTGCCTCACCACACCATCGCGCCGATGGAAATCCCGACGGTCACACCAATCAGGCAGGACAGAACCAGAAGCGGTGTTTTCAGGTCGTTGCGATGCTGCTCGGTAAGCGCGGAAAGCCGTTCGTCGAAGCCGCCAAGTGACTTATCGAAGCGGACAAGGAAAACTTCGAGTTCCTCGACACGACGGGTCAGTTCATCCTGCCCGGTACGCACCAGCTTCACACCGGCCTCGATCCCATCATCGGCTGATGCCAGCTCATCCATGCGCTTGGACGCATCGACAAGGCGCTTGGCGGCTTCACGCTGTCCGTTTTGCAGGATGTGCTGGGCCGCCAGCAAACGATCAAGCCGGTCCAGAATTTTGCTGAGCGGCGCATTAACCGCTGACTGCGCATGCTGTTCACTTTGCGACGGAATGCGCAATTCGATCTGATCACCGGTTTCCGGTGTAATCGCAAAAACGGTAACATTTTCAACGCTGGCTAACGCTGCTTCGGGTAGCTCTGCCTCGAACGCATGGGCACCATCGCCAATACCGTTGCGGCGCAAGTCAACACGCTCGTTTTCGGCTTTCATGCGCAGCAGGGTATGCCCGTTCAGACGCACGATAACCTCAATGCGCGCATCCGGACGTTCCGGGGACCACACCCAGCCAAACAGACGTTCGCGGTCAATCGCGTCAACGCGACCCTCGATGGTCGGGATAGCCTGCTCGGCATCGGCCTTCGCCGCGTCATTGGCAACCGGTTTTGCAGACGTTGTCTCTGTCAGGTCTTTCTGGGCAATCGCCATGAATGCCTCCTTTTATCTGTGTCAGGCCGCGACGAAATCGGGACGGATCATCTTGCGAAACAGCACAAGGTGCTTTTGCGCGACATCGTCGATACCGGCTGGCGGGCGCACATGGCCCGACAGCTTCTTCCAGAGTTTCGGATTGGTGGCGCAGTCCTTCATCACGCGGGCCAGATCGGCCGGATCATCGGCACGCACATGAATGCCGTCATGCCCGTCACGCACCATTTCAGCCATGCCGCCAATGCCACTGGTGATGACGGGGCGGCCATGCTGGAAGGCTTCCTGAATGACCAGCGGGGCATTTTCCCACCAGATTGACGGGACAACGACCCAGTCGACGCGCGCCATCAGTTCCGGAATATCGGCCCGTTCATAGGCCCCCATCCGGTGTACTTTCGTGCCCGTCGCGTCGAAAAGACCATCGATCTTTTCATTAAAGGCAACCGTCTGGAACGGCGCGCCACCATGAACACGCAGTTCGAAATCGACATCATCAGCCGTCAGTTTCTGACTGGCTTCAAGCAGCACATCCGCCCCTTTCCAGGGGTTCAGATTGCCGAAGTAACCGAATATATTGGGCATGCCCGTACCCAGATCACGTTTTGGCGCGGCAGGAACCGGCGGACGGCCATTGTGCATGACCTCGATCTTTGCCGGGTCAATTCCCCAATCGACATATCGGTCACGCAGAAATGCACTGGGCGACAGGAACCGGTCGACAACACGCAGATGATTGCGCAGGTTGACCGAGCGCATCGAAAAACGATCTGGCGCGATACCATCCAGACCACAACGCTTACCGATCCGGTCCGCTTCCAGATAACGCTGCCGAGTGCCGCGATGGACCATCAGCCCGTCATTGGGACAGATCGGATAATAGTCGTGCAACGTCATAACGATCTGGCAATGCGGCAGGACGCGCCGGATCAGCATCGGCAGCTCGATCCCCCAAAGCACCAGATGATGGATATGCACCACATCCGGATCCCAGGTTTTCAGAAGCTCGGTAAAGTTTGGCGCGACGGCATAAAGATCGGTCTGCGACATGTTGAACCGGTCGAAATGTCCGGCCCAGAAAAGCATTTCATCGCCGGAATCATTAATCGCCTGAAAGCTGGTTCCCGGACGGCGTTCACGATGGATATCATTGGTCGCGCCAACGAAAATGGCTTCGCACCCTGCCCGCTTATAGGCATTAAACAGATCGTGGGCGAAAATCTCGGTCCCGCCGGGATGCAGGTCAGGATGATTATGCGCCAGAACCATAATACGGGGGTTCATGCGTTCCTCCGCGGTTTTTCCGCAACCAGAAAGTCCTGATAATGATCAGACTGATCGCCGTGCCAGGTACCGAAACTTTTTGTCATCAGGCTAAATCCGGCAGCGCGCATTGCACCGTCGATAAAGCCATCGTCAAAACCGACAGCTGCCATCGGGTTTTCACCCTTGAGGTGCCAGCATGGCTGATTTTCAAGTTTTTCCAGGCTGGTCAAACGCGGATCGCAACCGGGCTTTGACAGTTCTTCTGGATCGCGAATAATGAATGCCGTCAAAAACAGCTTTCCTCCCGGGCGCAGCACGCGGAACACCTCGGCGCAATAGATTTCGATTTCTTCAGGCGGCAAGTGGGTCGCCACCGAGATCATTGCTGTGAAATCGAATACACCGTCCTGAAAAGGCAACCGCATGCCACGCCCGCCGATGGACCCTTCGGGGTTATACAGCGCGTTTTTGACATCCTGTGTCTGGAATCCAAAATTGGAATAAACCGGCGAGATTGTCCGTTTGCACCACTCGATACCGTTCGCAACCGGGTCAATGCCTTCGTAAATCGCATTGGCCGCATCAAGATACTGGGTCAATGGCACCGCCATCCGGCCAATGCCACACCCGATATCAAGCACATCGTGATCCGGCATCAACCCGGCACGGCGGACAAAGTGCCCGAGAAATTCGGCACCGATAGCACGATAGTCGCCATCACCGACAAAAACGGCTTCTTCGGGCGGAACCGGCAGAAAACGATTGGCGATGATCTGCTGGCAAAGCCAGTCGAGATTCTGTTCACCTTTGGCGTCCAGTACCGGTTCATCGTGATTTGAAAATGCCAGAACCTGGCTCATGCCTCTTCTCCCTGATCGTCATCATCCGAAACGCGGTTTTGCGGCCGGTTCTGTGGAACATCGTTTTCATGGAAATCTTCGAGCATGTCGCGCCAGCGCGAGGTATGAAGCCACGCATTGTATTGTGTCGCCACGCCGAGCATGTAATCGGTGTGGGTCGAAATCGACTTGCGTTCAAAATGGTAAAGGCTGGCGTCGGGGATATATTTGATATCGAAATCGGCCTTGCGGATTTTGAGGCACAGATCACTGTCCTCGTAATCGCCGATCACGTAATCCTCGGTAAAGCCACCGACGTCATTGAACGCACCACGATGCAACACCATGCAAGCACCAGTGATCCCCGGAACGGAACGTTCGACATTGGCATCAGGGAACTGTTCGGGAAGTCCCTTGTAGAAATGATGATTAAGCCATTGCCCGCGTTCATTTTTGGCAAAATACATTCCCGCGTGCTGTAACGAACCGTCTTCAAACAAAAGCTTAGGCCCCACTGCGGCAACTTCCTGCTGACCACCCATTTTCGATGCCAGAAATTCCAGCCAGCCGATCTGGTGGGGAATGACATCGGAATTCAGCATTGCAATCAGGTCCGCGCGGGCATGTTCCGCCCCGGAATTGCAGGCGCGCGCATAACCACCGTTACGGCTCATGATGACCAGACGCATCGGCATGTCGTAAAGCAGATGCAACCCGCGCAACAGATGCTCGCATTCTTCGGCCTGTTCCGGGGAATCAAGCACATAGATCACGTCGCAATATTGCGAAATCCAGGGGTCACACGCAAAGGCACCGACCTGCGCGCGCAGGAAATCCAGCACGCGATAAAGCGGCACAACAATGGAAACCGCGGGTTCTTTGCGCGGTTCGCCAAATTCGATGGTTCGATCAATCTTGGCTGCGGCCAGCAATTTCTGCTGCAAATCACCAATGACCGGTGACAGGCAGTTTTCAATAATTTCATCGGTCAGATGTTGCGGCGGAACCGCGCGCAGGATGCGGGCGCGCGCCTCGGCGGGATCAATCGGTTGTGCGGTCGGCACCATCAGATGACGGCTGCCCGACGTCAGCCGCATCAAACTGCGCGGCTGCAGGATCGGGACCTGACTTTGAATTTCCCGATAGAATCCGACAAAGCCGGTTGCCGAAACGGTACGATCATCATCCATGACATTGCCGGCGTACCGATAAAACCCTTCACCAAACGGATGTGCCGTTCCCTTGCTGTCAAGAATATCTATCCCGGCAATCATTTCAGCCGGATCGCGATACCAACCGCCAATCAGGGTGCCGCGTGCCGTGGTTACGGCAAGATCAACTTCGCCACTAGGCAATCCGCCGCCGCCGGTTACCCGCTGGCTTGAAAGCGGGCAACGCAACTGGAATTCAAGGGCGGCCTTACGGGCCTTGGTATCGCCGCGTGCCATCGCGCCAATGATATATTCGCGCAGATCGGCATCGGATTTGCCGCGCGCCAGCCACCATCGCGACAACGAGGGCAAAACTGGCGTCGCCGCCAGATGGCGAATGGCCAGCGCGCGTCCGCCGGTCACGACGAGATAGGCACCGTTCTCGGTGCCGTCGCGATCAGCGATCATGTAGGTCTGCTTTTTGGCCTGCGGACCTTCGCTGCTTTCATGCGGTTGAAGGGCCAAGCGACGGAAACCAAAGGAGGAAACGATATAAACCGCTTCGATATCGCCGAATGCCACCGGCAGCCCGGCCGAAATCAGAATTTGCTGATCGGACAGTTTCGCGACCGCTTTGGCGCGCTGGGGCGTATCGACAATTTCCGAAACCAGTTTATTGAGGAAAATCGTATAGCTTTTGCTGCGCCGGGTACGGAACATGCTGGCCCATGCACCAAGCATCGCAGACATCAGGGACAAACGACCAGACGGCGTCACATCTTCCAGCACCATACCGGCACTGGCGAATTCGAAGTCCCCTTCGGGATCGATGGTTATTTCGTCTTTGCGGCCAAGTGTTCCGGCCTCGGCGAGAAACGATACGGGTTCGTCCTTTGGCCGACGGATAACGCGCAGCAACCGGGTACCTCCACCGCTCAACGGCAACCGCAAAGTGGCCTGCGGCGAGATTGCCTTGCCTTCGGTGGTTTCAAGTTTAGGGACCGCCCACAAACGGGTCGGCGTGTCCCAGATCAAAAGCAGGGTATCCTGATTAAGCAGGCAAACTTCCGGCGCATCACCGGTCGTCCGCACAGCATCGGACGAGGCAAATTCAAGCATGGCGATTTTTCACTTCACAAGAAGATCAGGGTGACGCCCGCAACCGGAGTTGCGGACGCCAGCGCTCGGATTACTGGACGCTGAAGAAGCTGTCCGGATTGTCCTGGACGTCTTCTGCATCGACATTGTTCAGGGTGATGGAATCCCCGTTGCCAAGGTCGATAACAGTATTGGCACCATCCTGCGTTGCACGCGCAGCAACATCGTCGGCACTTTCGATGCCGGTGTCGTTGATGTTGTTGCTAATGGAAAGCAGGTCTTCGCCAACCGTGAAGTCGAGCACGACGTCATTGCCGCCGCCGCCGGTGAAGACAAAGGTATCGCTACCCGAGCCACCGATCATCAGATCGTCACCAGCACCGCCGTCAAGGACATCGTCCCCTGCGCCGCCAAGCATCAGATCATTACCGTCACCGCCCTGGAGAACATCGTTACCAGAACCGCCCAGCATCTGGTCGTCGCCGTCGCCACCAAGCATGATGTCATCACCGGACCCGCCGATCATGAGATCATCGCCAGCACCGCCGTCGAGGACATCATTATCCGAACCGCCAAGCATGGTGTCGTTATCGGCACCACCAGACAGCACGTCTTCCCCGGAGCCACCCATCAACAGGTCGCTGCCGGAATCACCACTCAGTACATCGTCACCCGATCCACCGAACAGAAGATCATCACCTTCGCCACCAAGTGCAACGTCGTTGCCTGCGCCGCCGAACAGGACGTCGTCGCCCTCTTCGCCGAACAGAACATCGTCATTACCTTGTCCGAAGATTGTATCGTCACCGCCACGTCCAAAAATCACGTCGCTGAAACGAGACCCTAGAAGCGCATCATCAAAGGCGCCGCCTTCGAGAGTTGCCATGGAATCCTCCTTCGTGTCCCAACATTATTGACATCGCGGGGGTTATCCCCTCACGAGAGGCTGGCCGTTCCCTCAAGGCGCTAGAGGCCCCCTGAGATCGGCCACACAGCAACCCTATATTCTTTTCTTTTACCTTAGGAAGATATTCTCGTGTTTTTATTGTGTCAACATTATGGATTAAGGCAATAATTACATTATATATTCTTATTTATTCCACAAGTATCCGATTTTTATTTTGATTATTTTTAGTTTTATTTTCGAACAATACTTGAAAAGAAAAAGCCGCAGACCTTTCAATCCGCGGCTTTCGCGCCTGCAGCATTTCTGAAAATCAGTCCTCGCGGAACGCTTTGCTCATGCTTTCGGTGATCGGATCGACCAGATAGTCAATCGCCTTTCTGGGCGATTTCAGAATCAGAATATCTGCTGGCATACCCGGTCTAATTTCGATGTCATCACGTTCTGCCAACTCGCCAGGGTCAATTGCGGCCCGAACGATGTAATAGGAAGAATCGCGTTGCTCATCGACCGTCTGGTCTGCTGCGACATATTTAACCTCGCCATCAAGTGGCGCAAGGCGACGTTGACTGTATGCCGTCAACTTGATTTGCGCCTTTGATCCAACATGAACAGAATCAATATCCTGACGATTGATCATTGCTTCGATCAAAAGCGGCTCGTCTTCAGGGATAATATCCATGATCGGCTCTGCAGGGCTGATCACCCCCCCTTGAGTGCGGACTTGGATGTTGCCAACGATACCCGCCTGTGGTGCTTTCACTTCCAACCGATTAAGAACATCCTCACTGGCCCGGATACGCTGGTTGACATCATTAAGAGCAAGCTGCGCTTCCTGAATTTCGGTTGCGATATCGCTTTGCCACTCCATTTCGATTGACGCCAAATTGATTTCGGCTTCCGCCATTTGCTGCTCAGCAGCAGCTTTTTGAGCTTTGAACTCGCCCATATCACCGACAATATCTGACCAACTGTTTTCTATTTCCACCAATTGGGTGCGTGTAGCAAAACCCTTTTCAGCGAGCATCCGAATACCATTCAACTGTTCGGCCACCAGCTCCTCCTGCCTCGTACGAGCCTTTATCTGTGAATCAAGTGCTCTTGCTTCAGCTTCAAACTGTTCAATTTGCTTCGCTTGCGCATCTCGTTTGGCATCATAAACTTCGTTGCGTTTATTAAAGAGCAGTTTCTCGTCATCCAGAATATTCGCAACATAATCTTGGTTAGAACTCAACAGTTGCGGAGGAAATTCTATTTTAGCTTCCGCTTTTTGCTCAGCACGCAAACGAGCAAGTTTTGCACGCAAACCGTACCGTTCGCCCTGTAACTGTCCCAGCTCGGATTCACTACGAGTTCCATCCAGCAGCATAAGCACCTGACCTTCACGAACTCGCTCCCCTTCCTCGACCAGCAGTTTTTTCAAAATACCGCCCTCGAAATGGTTCACAACCTTTTTACGGGAATCGACAATCACTGACCCTGATGCCACAGCAGCACTGTCGAGTTCAGCCGTAAAAGCCCAGGAAAAGAACCCGCCAAACCCGACAGCAATAACGATGATACCCGCCATAATCGGCTTGCGCAGGCTTTGGCGCGATGCAGTCCTTTCTTCATCAAGAACCTGATACCATGCTGGTTGCGGGTCCTCTGGAACCATGACCTCGCCGCGATCATCGACATTGATTACACGGTTCATGCCGCACCCCCGTTTTGCTGATTGCGTTTGATCGACGGCAGGCTTTTGATGTCATGATCATCCTGCGTCATAGAACGGATCACGTCGGTGCGCTCACCAAATTGCTTGACCCGGCCATCCTGCATAACAAGCAGCTTATGGGCGTATTGCATGATGCTTTGCCGATGCGCGATCAGTACCACCATCGCCCCCGCATCCGCAGCCTGACGCACGGCCCGGATGAGGGACGCCTCGCCTTCGGCATCAAGATTGGCATTGGGTTCATCCAGCACCAGAAGACGCGGCCAGCCATACAATGCGCGCGCAAGCGCAATGCGCTGTTGTTGCCCGCCAGACAATGTATGCCGCCCGGCCCCGATAGGGGTGTCATAGCCCAGTGGCAAACGACCGATCATTTCATGCACACCGGCCGCACGGGCAGCATCAATCACCTTGCGCGGATTTGCTTCACGCATGCGGCCAATATTATCCCGGATCGTTCCGTTCAGAAGCGAAACGGACTGGGGCAGATAGCCAACCATATTGCCAAATGACCCACGCTCCCAAAGATAGGTGCTGTGCCCGTCAAGGAACACACCGCCCGCCGTCGGCTTTGCAGCCCCGACCAAAACACGGGACAAGGTTGACTTACCGGCGGCAGACGGCCCGACCACCCCCAGAATCTCGCCCGGGTTAAGGTCAAAATTCACACCGCGCAACACCGGAACATTCGATCCCGGCACGGCATAAACCAGATTATCGACGACAAGCGGACCTTCGGATCGCGGAGTTGGTTCGATCTCGCGTTCGGACTGACGTTCTTCAAGGATGTTTCGAATGCGTTTCCATGACGAAAGGGCAGAAACCCATGCCCGCCAATCGCGCGTGACATTATCGAACGGCAACAGAAGACGCCCCATAATGACCGTCCCGCCAATCATTGCACCAGGTGTCGTTTCGCCTAAAATGACAAGATACGCCCCCATCGCAAGCACACAAATCTGCATGCCGAAACGGGCGGAACGCGAGACAGAATACATGCCCTTGCTTCGCGCGTTGCCAATATCGAGTAACTCGCCGGCATGGACTTGCGACTGGCGCCAACGCATGGCAAGAGCCGGCAACATGCCCATTGCCTCGATCGCTTCGGCATTTGACACGGTTGACCCGATATCGCCGATATTGCGCAAATTGGCGTCCGAGCCCTCCTTGGTGATCTGGCGTACCAGCAAATCCCCCAACAGGCTAAGCCCGATCAGGATCAGAACGGCCACAAGACCGGCAATCCCGTAATACGGATGCAGGGCAAACATCACACCGAGGAAAATGGGCGACCAGATTGCTTCAAGCGGCGCACCAATGGTGTTGCCATTGATGAAATTGCGCAGATCGGACAGATCGCGCAGAACCTGCGTCCCCTGTACCGACCCTTTTTCAAGCGCCACACTCATTGCGGCCGAGATGGCCGGCAGGTTCAGGCGGCGCAACAATGATTTGGCCATTTCCTGAAAGATCAGGGCCCGAATGAAATCAAGGATGCCGTATAGAACGATGGCACCGACCGCAATTGCCAGCAGCAATTTCAGCGTATCGGTACTTTGACTGTTAATCACGCGGTCATGCACCTGAAGCATGAAAAGCGGTACGGTCAGTTGCAGAACATTGATAAAGCCACTCAGGACCCCGGCCCATCCAAGGCCACGAACGAAAGTGTATCTCGCCTCGCGGATGACGGACTTCGCATCCAGCGATGGTCTGACAGCTTTGCTTTCTGCGGTTTTTGGCGTGTTTTTACGACCAAAATGCATTGATTTTCATCCAATCAGCCAAAAGTCATAGTTTTTCCGCAATCTAATCACATAGTTGCGATGTCATGATGATCTACAATAAAATCAAATATGTCGATCTCATGTTCATGATCTGACAATGTAAAAACAGAAGAATACGAAGTAATTTGAAAATAAAAATACTTTGAAATTACTTCGAAATTACGAGCAAACTGAGGGAAGAATTGGGCGTGCGGAAAAATCGTTCAAGAGCAACGTCCTGTTATCTTCCCCACACGAAAGACCTGCTGTGGTCGAAAGACCTTGGCATCAACTCTCGCTTGGGACCAGATAACGGATCAAACAACATGACCGTCACTCATCTTGAACTTGCAAATACCGTCGAGCGTATTTATCGGCGCTTTGCTGATCTGCTTCGTGTGGATCTTATTCGACTCGGCAAAGATGATATCAGCCCCGCACAAGTCGCGTTGCTGTTTACCATCGGAGACGATGAACTTTCGGTCCGGGATCTTCTTGATCGCGGCCATTACATGGGATCGAATGCATCCTATAATCTGAAGCAATTGGCTGAATCGGGCTATGTCGAACGCCATGTGATGGCCCGTGACCGACGGTCTGCCAGAATCAAACTGACGCGCAAGGGGCATGACCTGTGTGAATCCCTGCATGAATTCCATGAGGAATATCACAACGCACTGACCAACGACCTGCAAGACCAGCAGGAAATGGAAACAGCACTTCGCACCTTGCGACGCATGGAGGAATTCTGGACACAGACCCTTCGCTATGGCGGCGTGCCGGTGACAAGTGCCGTTATGACACAAGAGCTTCGCAGTCGCCGATGAAAATTGTCTTTGTCCACCGCCATGGACCGGGACAATTTGTTCACTTGGCCTGTCATCTGGCGAATGCCGGATGGCAGGTTTCCTTCCTTTGCGAAGCGATGAACGTACAACTTCCCGGCATTCGTGTCCTGCGTCAGCGGGTAACTCCGCCCCCGCCAGCCACCCCTTTCCCGCAATATCACCATCAAATCGGCATGCAGGCCGCCACAACACTGGATTCACTTGTGGCGCAGGAAGGCCCACCCGATATCGTTTACGGACATATCGGATGGGGAAGCATGATGTTTGTGCGTGATGTTCTGCGCAAGACGCCATTGATCGGCTATTGCGAGCATTATTATCATGCCGAGGGCCGTGATGTCGGCTTTGATCCGACCGAAACAGTCACATTAACCAAGAGGACCCAGCTTCGGCTGCGCAACAACGCACAGCTTTCAAGTCTGGAAACCATTGATGCCGGGATCAGCCCGACGGCTTGGCAAAAGGCTGCCTTCCCGCAAAGTTTTCACAACAAGATCGGTATTTGTCATGATGGCATCGATATCCATCGTTGCCGCCCCGATGACAAGGTCGAACTTACCCTGCCCGATGGTCGCGTGCTGCGGCACGGTGATCCGGTGATTACCTATGTTGCGCGCGATCTTGAACCCTATCGCGGGTTCCCGCAATTCATGCGGGCCGCGGCAAAACTGTCCCGCCAAAACCCCGAAGCAACTTTTGTCGTGGCCGGCGGTGACGGCGTCAGTTACGGATCGCCCCGCAGTGACGGAAAGAAATGGCGTGATGCTATGATGGATGAAACAGGCATGGACCCGTCCCGAATTGTCTTTCTTGGACAAATTCCGCATGACCAGCTTGTCCGCCTGTTCCAGATCAGTTCAGCCCACGTTTATCTGACATATCCGTTTGTTTTATCATGGTCGGTGCTTGAAGCCATGGCATGCGGAACACCTGTAATCGCATCAGATACCGGACCGTGCCGGGATATCATTCGTCATGGCAAGAACGGATTGATGTGCGGGTTCTGGGATGAAGATCAGCTTGTTGCGACAATGGCCGAAGCATTGGCGCATCCTGAACGGTTGCGCGATATTCGCCAACTCGCACGCCGGACAATCACTCAAAACTTTGCCCTGCAACAATGCCTTGAAAAACAAACCGGCCTCATCGAAAGGCTGGCGAAGCGATGATCAGGTTTCGGAAATCCCGCAACGCATGAAATGGCGCGGGCCTGTATCGCTGGAATGTTCCGGCATCCGGCGATAAAGCCCGTATCCGGTAACGCCTGTTTTACCGGTGGCAATAATCAACCACAGAAAACCGGCTTCCTCGGCACGTGAAAGATCGGTTTTCGATGGCTGTAAATCGCCATTGGGGTGCGAGTGATAGCATCCGGCAATCACCTCGCCGCGATCACGGACCGAACGATGCGTTGCGATCAGGGTTTGCGGATCGATTTCAAACGTTTTCTCTGGATCGGCAGCAATATTGCTGGAAACAACAAATCGGGTAATTGAGATCGGGTCGTCAGCATTGGCGATCAAAAGCCCGCAGCATTCCTTGGGCCAGGCATTGCTTGCCAGACCTGAAAGCGCGTCGCACAAAGACCGTGGCAACGTAACAGCATATCGGGTACCGGTCATCTAACCACCTTGCAGCAAACGATCTATTGCGGCTCCACCAGCAGGATTTGTCCAAGGATCGTGCCATCCCGCAGGGAAACAACAACCAGACGGCTGCCCTGACGGCCTTCAAGACGCACGGTTGCCTCGCCTCCCTGCCGGGAAAAATCAACCAGCGTTTCACCCGGTGCCAGATCAATATTGATTGTTCCGAATGGTGCCAGCTGGGCAACCGGTTTGGAATCGAAGCCGGACGATGCGTCAACCTGCCCGGCAACCGGTGCAGATGGCATTGCGCCATCGGTTGCAATGACACCATCTTCCTGACGCGACACCCCATAAACCACAAGCGCGACGCCCGCGACGATCAGCACTCCCATAAAAGCGACCAGAATCTTGATAACGCGCATCACATTTCCGATTGATAAGTTGATCAACAGCCCGGTCTTGCGCCACGCTGTCATTACAGCATGCCAGACAGGACAACATTGAAGGCCATACCGGCAAGAAACACCAATTGCAAGTTTGCAAAGCGGGATTGCATTTCATCGTCAAGCGATTAAAACCGCCCTGCAACAGATATTATCGGCCCAAATGGCCCAGAACAGCAGCAGATGTGATCATGGATAGCGGCCTTAACGCGGAACATCTTGAATATATTGCCCTGCCCTCGGATGAAGGTGCACGGCTCGACAAGGTTCTGGCAATCGCATGGCCCGAGCAATCCCGGTCACGCATCAAAAGCCTGATCGAGGATGGACATCTGCTGCTGAATGGCAATCCGGTTGCCAAGATGTCGCACAAGGTCAAATCCGGCGACCGGTTTGCGTTGGAAATTCCACCCGCCGTTGCCGCCGACCCGCTGGCCGAGGAAATTGCCCTTGATATTATGTTTGAAGATAATGACCTGCTGGTGATCAACAAACCTGCCGGAATGGTGGTTCACCCCGCAGCGGGCAATGAAAGCGGTACACTGGTCAATGCATTGCTGGCCCATTGCGGCGACAGCCTTTCGGGAATTGGCGGGGTAAAGCGCCCCGGCATCGTACATCGGCTCGATAAAGACACCAGTGGAGCCATGGTGGTTGCCAAGAACGACGCAACCCATCGGGCACTCTCGACCCTGTTTTCCGAGGATAAGGAAAATATCGAACGCGCCTATATCGCCGTGGTTTGGGGCGTCCCGCGACAAAGCGAAGGCGAGATCGAAGGCAATATTGGCCGGAGCCCGCGCAACCGAAAAAAGATGGCTGTACTGCGAAATGGCGGAAAACCGGCACTCACCAGATACAAAGTTTTGGCAAAACGTGACGACTCGTTGGCGTCACTTGTCGAGTGCCGCCTGGCGACCGGTCGAACCCATCAAATTCGCGTTCATATGACCCACATCGGTCACTCACTTATTTGTGATCCTGTCTATGGTCGAAGCAAACTTACCCAGAAGTTCAACCCGCAGGTGCATGAAGTTCTCAACAGCTTTCACAAGCAGGCGCTACATGCCAGAACACTGGGATTTTTGCACCCAAAAACAGGCGATTACGTCCTGTGCAAAGCGCCTCTCCCGGACGACCTACAAGAACTCATTACCTGCCTGAACCTACCCGTTGGGATAGTATAACCTAACCTTTCTGGTCGAAAATCTATTGACGCCTTCTAATACCCACGTATACCCTGACTAAGGTGCTAGGGGATAAACCGCACCTTATACGAAGCGTAACGGGAGGCTTCAATGAAACAGGGAAATGCACTTCCAATCATCTCCCAAGATGGTCTGACAGTCTATTTGCAGCGCATCCGCCGTTACCCCATGCTTACACCTGAACAGGAAACGACGTTTGCGTGTGAATACCGTGACAATGACGATGCAACTGCCGCAGAAAAGCTGATTACCAGCCATTTGCGACTGGTTGCGAAGATAGCCATGAGCTATCGCGGTTATGGACTTCCGATAAACGAATTGATCTCCGAAGGCAATGTAGGCCTGCTTCAATCGGTCAAGCGATTTGACCCGGACAAAGGGTTTCGCCTTGCGACTTATGCGATGTGGTGGATCCGTGCCGCAATCCAGGAATATATCCTGCATTCCTGGTCGCTGGTGAAAATGGGCACGACTGCCGCCCAGAAAAAGCTTTTCTTCAATCTGCGGAAACTCAAAAGCCAGATGCAGGCGATTGACGAAGGCGATCTGTTACCGGAACAGGTGGAACTGATCGCGACAAAGCTGAACGTTTCCGAAGACGACGTAATCATGATGAACCGCCGCCTTGCCGGACCGGATCATTCCTTGAATGCGCCGGTACGTATCGACGGTGACGGCGAATGGGTCGACTGGATCGAAAGCAAAGACGAAGATCAGGAAACCCTGTATGGCAGGCGCGAGGAATTCCTGCAAAGGATGAACCTGCTTAAAAGTGCGATGTCGCATCTTAATGCACGCGAACGCGACATCCTTACCCAGCGCCGCCTTATAGACTCTCCGGTGACACTCGAAAATCTCAGCGTGGCATACGGTATCTCTCGCGAACGCATTCGCCAGATTGAAGTGCGCGCCTTTGAAAAAGTACGTAAATCAATCCATACCGATTTGCCGGCCTGATAGCTCTCCGTACCCTCTACCCAACAAAGACTTGCGGCGGACATTTTGTCCGCCGCTTTTTGCTGTGTATTTTACAGAAAGTCAGCTGCCGGACCGGTCAATTTCCTTGATCAGGCTGTCGCCCCACGTCTTGATCAATCCGCGCTGTTTTTTACGCAGCTCCGATACCCGGCGCTGCGCCGACAGGTTAAGAACATTGGCGACAATTGGCGGCATCGCCAGATACAAAAGCCACCCAAGACCGGCCGCGCCATACATGATCGACAAGGCAACGGGCTGGAAAATCTCCTGCGTCGCAACACCAACGTTTTGCGCCCCCTGTTGCCAGATTTCCATGATATAGGGTGCAACCCCTAAAAAATTCAGGCCAAAG
>CAMPHD010000021.1 GCA_946885765.1 uncultured Thalassospira sp. | reverse complement strand
GCGTCACCCCGCAGGATCATGCCAAGGCCCGCCGACTGCTTCGCGCCCGGCAACTGATTGTCGACAGCAACCTGTCGATGACCGAAATCGCCGATATTGCAGGCTTCGGCAGTTTGCGCCGGTTCAATGACGCCATGAAAACGGCCTATGGCCACGCACCGACCGCGTTCCGGCGCGGTATAAAGGCCGAACCTGTGTCAGATAAAAACGATGATGACCCCTTAGCCCCCAAAAGCGACGATCTGATCCTGCGTCTTCGTGCGCGGCAGCCTTTTGATGCCGACTACCTTCTGACATTCTTCCGGGCACGCGCCATTCCGGGGCTGGAGGCGGTGGGCGACCGCACCTATGCGCGCGGTTTTCGCATCAATGATGCCGTCGGTCTGATGATATGCCGGTTCACGAGCGATCAGGGCGGGGTTGAAATCATCCTGCGCGGCCCGGCGCGTGACGCGGTGCTTGAAATCGGGGGCCGGGTGCGGCGGTTGTTTGATCTGGATGCCGATGTGCCCTCAATCACGGTCCTGTTTGCCGATGATGAATTGCTGCGCCCCTTGGTCGATAAACGCCCCGGTCTGCGGGTGCCGGGATGCTGGGACCGGTTTGAACTGGCGATCCGGGCGGTATTGGGCCAACAGGTATCGGTTGCCGCCGCCCGTACCTTGGCCGGGCGACTGGTGGCGCGCTTTGGCGAGGTTCTGCCTGAAAACCTGATTGCCGGGACGGGCATCACCCATCTATTCCCGAAACCCGCAACCATGCAGGAACAGGAATTGATATCCATCGGGCTGACAACACGTCGTGCGCAAACGCTTGCCGATATCATCAATCTGTTTGCCGATCCCGACAGTGACCGAAAATCGGGTGATGACATTCTGGCCGAAATGGCAGCGACCAAGGGGATCGGCCCGTGGACGTTGAATTATTTTGGCCTGCGCGGGCTTGGTGACCCGGATGCCTTCCCGGCCGCCGACCTTGGCATTCTCAAAGCATCGGAAATCGGCGGTGGTCCGGCAAAGCCCAAGCCGCTTGAACAACATGCAGAACGCTGGCGACCGTGGCGTGCCTATGCCGCGCAATATCTGTGGTCGGCACTTGAACAGGAACATCTGCCAAAGTCCCAGCCTAAGTCCAAGCCACCAAAGAAAGGGAAATGACCATGACAACCCGCATCGACATTGCCCGTTACAACAGCCAGATTGGCAAACTCAGCCTTGCGATGGTGGATGGCAAACTGGTGCATCTGGATTTCGAAAACAACGATGACCGCCTGCACACCATCCAGACGCGGCGCTTTAAAAATATAGACTGGCACGAAGGCGGCGTTGCCCCGAAATCGGTCACGGACTGGCTGGATGGTTACTTCGCCGGTCGCCTCATGCCCTTGCCGATGGATGATATCCGGATGATCGGCACCGATTTCCAGAAATCAGCTTGGAATGCCCTGATTGCCATACCCAGCGGTGAAAGCCGATCCTATGCCGGGCAGGCCGATATCCTTGGCAATCCCAAAGCGGTGCGGGCGGTGGCACGCGCCAATGCGCTGAACCCGGTATCGATCATCGTGCCGTGCCATCGGGTGATCGGATCGGATGGCACCCTGACCGGCTATGCCGGCGGGCTTGATCGCAAACGCTGGCTGCTGGATCACGAGGCGGCAATGGCTCGAAAACCCGACTATTCATCCTCGCCCGGAAGCTCCAGAACATAGTCCTGATAATAGTCGGGCGGCATCCCCGCTTCATACCGGGCTTCGTCGTTGAACGGCGGTTTAAGCGGCCCGCGGAAATGTTTGCGCAGCATGTCATGCCATGTCGTGTAATAGGGCAGGCCGCGCTGATCGCAGACATATTCATAATATTTCCGCCCCGCCGCGACATGGGCGATTTCATCATGGGCGATGATTTTAAGGATGCGCGCACTTTCGGTATCACCATGCGACAGCAGCCGCTCAATGGTCGGCGGGGTGGCATCAAGGCCGCGTGCCTCAAACACCATCGGAACGACGGCCAGACGTGGCAGAATGTCATAGGCCGTGTCCATCGATGTCTGCCACAGGCCATCATGGGCCGGCAAATCGCCATAGGCCGCATCCATTTCACCCAGGCGTTTGTTGATCATCTTGAAATGACGCGCCTCGTCATCGGCGACCTGAACCCAGGCATCATGAAAATGCTTGGGCATGTCGGCTTCGGGAAACCGCACGCAAAGGTCCCACGCCAGATCAATGGCATTAAGTTCGATATGGGCCAGCGCATGCAAAAGCCCGATGCGACCCTGAACGCTGCCCTTTTTGCGCTTGGGCATTTTGTTGGGTGGCAGCAGTTCGGGCTTTGCCGGGCGTCCGGGGCGGTCCGGAAGATCGGTTGATCCCACCTCGGTGATCTCGCCATTGCGCCACATCGCCGCCATTTCGGCGGTGACATCAGCTTTTTCCGTGGCGTCCGCCGTCATAAGGGCGCGTTTGGCGGCTTCGGCAAGGGTAAGGCGGGACATGAGGCTTTTCCGGAACATGAAGGATTACCGGCATTCTGTGCCATGCGCAGGGTAACGGGTCAATCCCGGCATGGCATGTGCGACAAAATCCGGCACGAAAAAGGGCGACCGGAAAATCACGGTCGCCCTGTCAAAACGGTATGGTCTGTTGATCAGGTAATGTTAAAGCGCGCCAGTGCCTCGGCCAGGTCTTCGCCAAAGGCCGGGCCTTTGCGGATGATGGCCGTCCGGCAGGGCAGGTCCTGAAGCGACGGGTGGTTCGGCGCGTCCGATGTCAGAACCGCGGTTGGAATGCTGCGTGTTTTCGGCATGGCCTGAAGCGCGTTGGCAACATCAACACCGCCAAGTTCATCAATGGTTTTGGCAACAATGATGAAATCCGGGCGGGTTCGCACGGCAAGTTCAATCGCCTCGAACGAGCTTTGCGTGACCGAGCAGCGATAACCGCATGCCGCCAGTTCGCGTTCGACAATGGCGGACATGGAACGCTGCGGAATAACCAGAAGTGCTTCGACATTGGTTTTTTTCAGCCACGCCGGATCGATATCAGGGGCGCGTTTGGATGGCAGTTCACGCACGAATTCGGCGGAATCGGCACCGCCCCCGGTGACGTCGCCATCAAGCAACCCTTCGATCTTGTCGATAAAGGCCTGAATATCGGCAATCGCGTCTTCGGTCAGTTCGCGGCATGTCGTGGCATAATCGGCAAGACGATGGCTTGTCAGATTGACCAGCGGCGCATTGACCGACTTGCCCTTGTATCGAAGATTGAAAATCTCGCGCTGGATTGCTGTCAGGATCGCCGGATCAGCTTTGCTGCGCGCATTCTGAAGATGCACACCAATGCTGTTGACGATGTCGTTCGCTTCATCACGGAAATCGGCGAGCATCTGATCGTCGAGATCGATAACATTCTTGCTCATTATTATATCCTGCCTTGCCGGTTGCCCGGTCATTCGCCATACGCCAGGAAGTGCAAAATCGCTACACCCATAACTCCCATATCCGGATTCTTAGCCCGACAAACAAGGCAAGGCAATATATTGAATAAGCCTCCGGTTTATTAGGTTCTTGAAAACTATCTTCTTTTAACAGTTACAAAAAATGCAAAACCGGCCGGATTTTGGTCCGACCGGTCCTGTTCGTAAGGGCAGGGCTGGAAATTACAGCGCCTTGACGGCGGCAAGAACCTCGGCGACGTGGTTCTTGACCTTTACCTTGCGCCACACATTGCGGATCACGCCATCACCATCAATGACAAAGGTGCTGCGCTCGATTCCCATGAATTTTTTGCCATACATGCTTTTTTCCGTCCATGTGCCGTAATCCTCGCAGGTCGTGCTGTTTTCATCCGATGCGAGGATAAAGTTAAGGTCATGCTTGGCCTTGAACTTGTCATGACGATCCGCACTGTCCTTGGAAATGCCGATGATCTGGGCATTGACCGCGCTGAAATCGGGTTCGGCATCGCGAAACTCGCAGGATTCCGTGGTGCAGCCCGGCGTCATGTCCTTGGGATAGAAATAGATCACCACCGGTTTGCCTTTAAGGTCTGACAATTTAACCGATCCGCCGCCATCGGTCGGCAGGTCGAAATCGGGGGCCTTGTCACCAACATCAAGTGTCATTTCTTTATCCTTGTTCAAAGTGTCGCGTCCCTGACCGGCTTCGGAAAGCCATGTCAGGAAGTTTCGCCAAAATCTGCGTATCAAATTACAAAGCCTTATAAGCATTGCCAATTCATCCGGATCACTCTGGTCATTCCGAACGCGGCGGAAGTTTTTCTGCCGGTTGCGTGATCAGCCGGTCATAGACGGCCTTGATCCGCGTTGCGGTTTCATCAAGTTTGACCTGAAGCGCATCGAAATCATCGCACTGCCCGGCACGCGCGAGCATACGGCGTAAATCGGTGCTGGCATTTTGCGGTTCAAACGGCCCCTCGGTCGTCAGGCGCAGGATCGCCTGCAACGCCAGCCAGAACGACCCGGCATTGGCAAGGAATGCGGCTTCCTCGGCATCCAGAATGCCCGCACGGCCAAGGTTTTTGAACACCTCGCGCGTGGTCGGGGACAGGATTTCGGGATGGGTGTGCGCATGCGCCAGTTGCAGATATTGCGCAATGAATTCCAGATCAACCAGTCCGCCACGCCGCATCTTGATCGCCCAGGGATGATTATCGCCTTTGCCGGCATCCATGCGGTTGCGCATGTCATAAACATCGCGCAGCAGATCATCGGGATTGCGTTTTTTCTGCAAGACCGCATTGGTGGTTTCCATCACCCTGTCACACAGGGCCTGCGGGCCATAAACCGCACGAAGGCGCGTTAGTGCCATATGCTCCCACGTCCATGCTTCGTTAAGCTGATAGGTCTCGAAACTTTTGAAATGGGTGGCAAGCGGCCCCTTGTTGCCGCTGGGGCGCAGGCGAAGGTCGGTTTCAAACAGAACGCTTTCGGCGGTCGGTGCCGACAGGGCATTGATGTAACGCTGGCTCAGCCGGATGTAATAATGGCCGGGGCTAAGCGGCTTTTCGCCATTTGATTCCTCGGCATCCTCGGGCACTTCATAGACAAAGATCATATCAAGATCGGAACCGGGCGAAAGTTCCTGCCCGCCATGTTTGCCAAGCGCAAAGACGGCAAGTCCGCCGTCATCAAATTTGCCATGTTTTTGCGCAAAATCATCGGCAATGCGCGGGAAAAGCGCGCGAATGGCGACATCGGCCACATCGGCAAGCGCCCGGCCTGCCTGATGCGGGGTATGGCGGTTCTGGATGGTCTGGACATCGATGCGGAATTTCTGATCATTCGCCCAGCGTCGCGCGGTATCAAGCCAGTCTTCGACCATATCCTCGCGCGCAAGCCGGGTGTTAAGTTCATCCAGCATCGTGTCGGCATCAGGCAATTCATCGTGGAAGCCCGACATCAGGACATAATCAAGCACCCCGGCATTGCGTCCCAGGTATTTGGCCATGCGCGGGGCTGTGCCCGCGATCTGTGCCAGAAGTTCCAGCAATTCCGGATTTGCCGTCACCAGCGAGAAAAGCTGAACCCCCGCAGGCAGACCTTTCAGGAATTCGTCAAACGCCCGGAAAGCCATGTCCGGATTGGTAGTTTGCGACAATGCCTTTAACAGGGTTGGCATCAGTTCGGTCAGGATTTCACGCGCACGCCGCGACCGGGTGGC
This sequence comes from uncultured Thalassospira sp., assembly GCA_946885765.1. Next base: position 12,856 of record CAMPHD010000021.1, on the reverse strand, counting down.
GCGATACCGCCCGTGATGCCATCCCCGCACCGTGACCGAAACATTGGTCGGGTTCTCGAACCCCATATGGCGCAAATTTTCAAGTGTTTCAGGATCATCTTCCGTACCGGTAAAGACAAGGTTGCCATCCGCTGCTGCAAGCGGGATATCGTCTTCGAACAATTCGGCATAATTGCTTTCGACCTTGCGCAGGTGATGCAAAAGATCGGCCTTGAAACCGTCAAGCGTGTCATAGCCAAGGAAGGTCGAAAGCGCATGCAACCCTTCCTCGGTTTCAGGCAGGGTCTGGGTCTGATGGTCATTTGTCATCTGCAAGCGATGTTCGACCGTGCGCAAAAACGCATAGGCCGCCAGCATTTCATCGCGCACCTGTTCGGACACCTGCCCGAATTTGGTCAGTTCGCGAAGCGCATCACAGGTCGCCTTGCAACGCAGCGCAACGGCTCGTCCGCCCCAGATCAATTGCTGCGTCTGGGCGAAAAATTCAATCTCGCGAATGCCGCCACGGCCAAGCTTGATGTTATGGCCGGGAATGACGACCTTGCTGCCGCCTTTATGGGCGTTGATCTGGCGTTTGATCGAATGAATATCCTGGATCGCAAGGAAATCAAGATGCTTGCGCCAGACATATGGGCGCAATATTTCAAGGAATATATCCCCTGATTTTTTGTCACCTGCAACGATGCGTGCCTTGATCATGGCCGCGCGTTCCCAGTTCTGCCCGACCGTCTCGTAATAGGTTTCGGCTGCCAGCATCGACAGGATCGGCGGGGTGGATGCCGGATCGGGGCGCAGGCGCAGATCGGTTCGGAAAACATATCCGTCGCCGGTGCGTTCTTCCATGATGCGGGTCACGTCGCGCACCATGCGCACAAGGTCCTGTTGCAGGCGGTCATGGTCGATATAGGTGACGACCTCGTGGTCATAAAGGAAAATCAGGTCGATATCGGATGAATAGTTAAGCTCCTTGGCGCCAAGCTTGCCCATGCCTATGGCAAAAATCCCGCAATCGCGCAGCGGATCGTCGGGATGGGGCAGGTCAAATTTGCGCTGCTTTGCCGTCGCCGAAAGACAATGGGCCAGTGCGAATTCAAGGGTCACTTCGGCTGTGGTGCTGATCGCACTGGTGATTTTATCAAGCGACCACGCCTTGCAGATATCGGCAATCGCAATCACAAGGGCCGCCCGGCGTTTTGCCTTGCGCACCATCATCATGGTTGTCGCCTGATCGGTTTGGGCGGCGTCCGAGCTTTTGCGCACCGGATCAAGGGCGGCGTCAAAGGCAACGTCAAGCCCCTGATCGAATGTCAGACAGATAATATCGGGATCGCGCAGACACAGATTGCCAAGATACGGGCTGTTGCCAAACATCGCCGCCAAAACATCGCGTTTCGGGCTGTTGGCCGCAATATCGCCAATCTGTTGTGCGAGATGCTCGAAAGCGGGGCGATCGGCAAGGGCAGACCATCTTTCGAAACCGTTATTGCAACGATCGGTATCGAAGGGTTTCGGCAGATCTGGCGTAATCCAGGAAAGAGACACTTTTTGCTTTCCTTGTGTTGCTCTTGTTATTGCTCTTGGACGTAAAACCGGGCTATCCCTTGGCTTTGTCACGCAAAGCAGGATATCTCCGGCATCCGGCCACGCACGCGACATGACACGGAAAGGTTTCCTTATGCCCCCGACGATACCAAAAAGGGGACAGGGAAACAGTATCAGTTTACATTTATTGGGTTTTTCGCAGGCCGGGAAACATCATTGGCTTGACGGCGTTGTTACATTGATTGGAAATGTCATTCATGGCATCGCAAATTCGGGATCTTTAGGCAGGTGCGTCGCATCAAAATCTTTACTGGCTGGTGTGGGCTGTTTCTTGCAGCCGTGATCCTGTTTGTCGGCGTTTTCGCCGGTGTTCTTGTCTGGCGGATTGCGCAGGGCCCGGTTTCCCTGCATCGTCTCGTGCCTTATGTCGTAGCCGAACTGAACGAAAGCAGCGGTAACACCAAATTCGATGTCGGCGACATGGTGCTGTTCTGGCGCGGATGGGAAGAACGGTTTGATATCCGTCTTAAGGATGTGTCGGTGCGCGACGGGGCAGGTAGTGAAATGCTCCATGTGCCAGAGGCCGACGTGGTGTTTTCCAGCAAGGCGCTTTTTGACGGGGTTCTGGCCCTGCGTGAACTGAACCTGATCGCACCGAAATTGCGGCTGGTCCGGCACGCCAATGGCCAGATCGATATCGGCTATAATCCCGAAGGGCAGACAGAAGCCGAAACCCCGCCGCAATCCCTGCCAGTCCCTGATCCCACCGAACCCGAAACAGCGCCAGAACCGGCACAAAACAATCCGGGCGCCCCGGCATCCGGCGATGCCAACGGCAACAATGCTGAACAGTCGGGCGTGAATATGCCACTGCCTTCGCCATCGGAAGGCACCCGGACCGAACCCGATCAATCGCTTAGCGACGCGCAACGCGGTATTCGCGATGGCAGTGCGGCCATGCGCGAAATTGTCGCGATCCTGTCGGGCGAGATGGCAAATTTTCCAGCCGCGGCCTATTTCGAAAGCTTCGGCGTATCTGGCGCGGATCTTCAAGTATGGGACGAGGCGCTTGATATCGTCTGGGCCGCACCATCTGCCGATATCAGGCTGTCGCGCAAACCGATGGGTATCCATGCCGAGGCCACGATGCAGGTCAATGCCGGACTGGTATCGACCGATGTCAATGTCACGGCCGAATATGACAGCCGGGTCGAGGAAATCGACATGGTGGCCGATATTGGCGAAGTGATCCCGTCGAACCTGACAAGCATATCGGATACGTTTATTGATCTGGCCGGGGTTGATGTCCCGGTATCGGGCAGGCTTACGGCAAAGCTTGGCGCGGACGGCAGTGTGATCGAGCTTGGCACCGATCTTGACCTTGGTGTGGGCCGGGTCGATCTGCCCGCCCCAATGGTTGCGGCCTATCACGTCACCGGTGGCAAGGTGGGCTTAAGCTTCGTGCCCGGTCGGCTAAGCTTTGACGATGTCCGGATCGAGGCAGGCGAAACCGCAGCCGTCCTCAAAGGGCAGGCGATAAACCCGCTTGGCCAGTGGGCTGTCGATATCACCGCCACGGCAACCGATGTCCGGACCAACGATCTGCCGCAACTATGGCCCGAAACCGTTGGCGACAATGCGCGGATCTGGGTGGTTGAAAACCTGACCGAGGGCATCGTTCATCAGGCAGAACTGCGCACCAGACTGCATCAGGACGAAACCGGCAATATCGTTGTCGATCATCTGGATGGCGAAATGAACATGACCGGCGTTACCGTGCATTACCTTGGCGATATGCCATCGGTTCTGGGCGCGGGCGGACGGGCCGAGTTTGATCAGTCGAGTTTCAGCATTTTTGTCAATGAGGGCGAGGCCGACGGGATCGTCGTGGACGAGGCAACGCTTGTGTTCTCGCAGCTTGATACCGATACTGAAATGGCCGATTTCGAAATCGTCGCCCATGGGGGGGCGCGCAATGCGCTTGAAATGATCGATGAAGAACCGCTTGGTTTTGCAACACAGCTTGGCATTGATCCTGCACAGGTCGAAGGCGAACAGGCAACACGCGTGAAGCTGCGTTTTCCGTTGCGCAAGGACCTGTCTTTTGACGATGTCGAAGTCGCAGCCGCTTCGCGCATTGAAAAGGCCGCGATCAGCAATGCATTTCGCGATCTTGATGTTTCCGACGGTACCTTTGAATTGCAGGTCAATACCAAGGGCCTCGAACTGTCGGGCGAGGCCGCGATTGGCAAGGGGCGAACCGACATCAAATGGGTCGAAAGCTTTGCCGACGATACCCCCGTCATCAGCCACTATGACCTTGAAGGCGATCTTGATCTTGCCGCACTGGCACAGGTCGGTTTTGCCGCTGATCCTTATCTAGGCGGTGTCGCGACCGGCAAGGTCACCATCGAACATCTGCGTAGCAACGAGGTTGCCATCAAGGCGCAAACCAGCCTGTCTGCGGCTGATATTGCGCTTGATATGGTCGATTATCATAAAACGCCGGGGCAGGATGCCAGCCTTGCCTTCGATCTGACCGTCAAGGCCAATGGCGGAGGCGAAGTCCGGTCCTTTGATCTGATGGCACCCGAACTGGTGGCCAAGGCCAAGGGCCGCTGGCGCGGTGACAGCCCGATTGCCGACAAATTCACGATTAATCTGATCGATACGCGGTTCCGCGAAAACCTTGCAATTTCTGGCGCGGTCACACTTGATCAGGCGGACAAGCTTCTGATTGACCTAAAGGGCAAGCAGTTCGATCTACGCCCGTTTGTCGAGGATGACCCAAAAGACAATTCGGAAAAATCCGCAAATTCCGCGGGTGATTTCGACGCGATGGATATCCGCCTCGAAGCAGCCGACTTCCTGATCAAGGACGAACATCCGGTTCTGCGCGATGGATCGATCCTTTTGCATCAGACGGGCGAAAACCGTGAAATTGAAATCAACGCCCGGCAGGCCGATGCCCAGCCATGGCTTGTCGGTGATGATGATGCCCCGCGCCAACCCGGCCCCGCCGAAAGCCCCAATAGCGGTGGCATCGGCCAGAATGCATCCCGCACGGGCGGGCGTACCGATATCTTCCTGTCGATTGATCAGTTGATCATGGCCAATGGCGAATTGATTGATGAACTTGACGGGTCCATTCACGTTGTCGGCGATGAATGGGATGGTCTGGTTCTGAACGGGACGCTGGGGGATCGGGCCAATGTTTTTGCCCAGGTCGAACGCAAGGACCCGAAAACGCGTAACGTTCGCCTGACCAGCGACGATGCGGGCAAATTCCTGCGTGCGGTGGATCTCTATGAAAACCTGCTGGGCGGGGCATTGACCATCGAGGGCACGGTCGATGACAGCACATGGTCGCAACCCTTTACCGGCAAGGTCAATATCACCGCCTTCCGTGCGGTTAACGCACCGCTTGCCGCCCGTGTGCTTGGTGCTGCGTCGCTTACCGGGCTTGCCGATGTGCTGGGCGGGAATGGTATCGCGTTTTCGGAACTGAACGGTGATTTCACCTATGCCAATGATGTACTCTCACTCAGCAAATTTGCCGCCAACGGATCGGCGGTTGGCGTCACCAGCAATGGTTCGATTGATCTGGCCAAATCCGAAATCCGGCTGGCAGGCTCAATTGTTCCGATCTATGCGCTGAACTCCGCCCTTGGCGCAATCCCGCTTCTGGGCGATTTGCTGGTGGGCGAGGAAGGCGGGGGCATTTTCGCCCCGACCTACACCATCGAAGGCGCGCTTGATGACCCCGACGTCACGGTCAATCCGCTTTCAACCTTTGTGCCCGGCGTGTTCCGCAATCTGATCACCGGGGCCGAACCCGGTTAAGGTCGGGCAGGTACAGGTCACATCAAAAAGGCCCCGGACATTTCCGGGGCCTTTTGTATTCTAGCACGTGTTTGAACGCGGTCTGCTTAGACCGGCTTGATCAGAACGTGGCGCTTCTTGCCCGCCGAAAGCTTGATGACGCCATCGGCATTGATGGCTTCCCCGCCAATGGTGATGTTTTCATCATCGACTTTCTCGTCATTGATCTTGGCCCCGCCACCCTTGATCAGGCGGCGCGCTTCACCGCCCGATTTGGCAAGGTCGGCACGGCGGAACAGATCAAATGCCGGAATACCCGCATCGATTTCCGATTTCGGGACTTCGACAGTCGGCAGATCGTCGGCCAGAACACCTTCCTCAAACGTCTTGCGCGCGGTTTCCGCTGCCGCAAGGGCGGCTTCTTCACCGCGGCACAGCTTGACGGCCTCGAATGCCAGAATTTTCTTGGCCTCGTTGATATCCGAACCTTCAAGCTTTGCGTATTCTTCGATCTGTTCAAGCGACAGCTCGGTAAACAGGCGCATGAACTTGATGACGTCCGCATCTTCGCTGTTGCGCCAGAACTGGTAATAATCATAGGCCGACAGGCGTTCCTCGTTAAGCCACACGGCACCCGATGCCGTCTTGCCCATCTTCGCACCCGATGCGGTGGTCATAAGCGGCGTGGTCAGGCCAAACAGCGCACTGTCATCCACACGACGGCCAAGCTCGACACCATTGACGATATTGCCCCACTGGTCCGAACCACCCATCTGCAGAACACAGCCATATTTGCGCTGCAGTTCGACAAAGTCATAGGCCTGCAGGATCATATAGTTGAATTCAAGGAAGCTCAGCGACTGTTCACGTTCCAGACGCAGCTTGACGGAATCAAAGCTCAGCATCCGGTTGACCGAGAAATGGCGACCGAAATCACGCAGGAATTCGATGTAATTGATCTTGTCCAGCCAGTCGGCATTGTTGACCATGACCGCATCGGTCGGGCCATCGCCGAATGCCAGAAACTGCTGAAAGACCTTTTTGATCCCGGCCATATTGGCGGCAATGATTTCATCGGTCAGAACCGGGCGGGCATCATCGCGGCCGGTCGGATCACCAACGCGGGTCGTGCCGCCGCCCATCAGGACAATCGGCTTATGGCCGGTTTTCTGCAACCAGCGCAGCATCATGATCGAAACAAGCGACCCGACATGCAGGCTGTCTGCAGTGCAATCATAGCCCACATAGCACACCACCTTTTTTTCTGACGCATAGGCATCAAGCCCTTCAAGATCAGTACATTGGTGGATGTAACCGCGGTCATTCATGACGCGGAGAAAATCAGACTTCAGTTCAGTCATGGTTTTTGCGCTATGTTGGTTGTGAGTGTAAAAATACGAGCACCCCAAAGGGCGGACGCGATGATCTAGCACAGAAAATATCTCCACGGCAACGCATCGACGCCCTGTTTGCAATGCGTGGTAACGATTTCGCGATAAATCGGGCTTAATCTGCGCTCTTACGGTACCAACAGACGCAAAAAACGCATACGGGAATGGAGTACAAAATGACAACCGGCTGGATCAAGGCCATCGGCATGATGAGCGGCACATCCCTTGACGGGGTGGATGCGGCATTGATTGAAACCGATGGCGTCGAAGTCCGGCGTACCGGTCATGCGGTTTTCGTGCCGTATAGCCCCGAATTGCGCGAACGCATGCGCGCCTGCTTTGGCAATCGCAGTGCGACCAATACCGAGCATGTTGTGGCCGACGATCTGACGCTTGTGCATGTTGATGTCGTTAACATTCTGCTGGATCGTGCATCGATTTCACCGTCTGAAATCGGTGTGATCGGCTTTCACGGACAGACCGTGTTTCATGAACCGGCATCGGCGATCACGCGCCAGATCGGCACACCCGACATGCTGGCCGAAAAAACCGGCATTCCGGTTGTCGCCGATTTCAGGCTTGCCGATGTTGCCGCCGGGGGCGAAGGCGCGCCACTGGCCCCGGTTTATCATGCGGCCCTGATGAAAAGTGCCGGTGTTGATATGCCGGTTGCGGTGCTTAATATCGGGGGCGTTTCCAATGTGACATGGATCGGCCCGGACGAAGAACTGCTGGCCTTTGATTGCGGGCCGGGCAATGCGCGCATCGATGACTGGATGCTGCGCCATACTGGCACACCGGTTGATCTGAATGGTGCAACCGCCGCATCCGGCCTGCCGGACCCGATGATCGAAGTCAGATTTCTCGAAGACCCGTATTTCGACCGCATCCCGCCCAAATCGCTTGACCGCGAAGATATGGCATCCCGCATTGATGGATTGGTGGTCGGGGCAAAGCTGGGCGTTGCCGATGGGGCCGCAACACTGGCGCAATGCACGGTGGCGGCAATTGTCGCAGGCGTCAATCATCTGCCCGCCGCACCACTGCAATGGTTTGTCTGCGGGGGCGGGCGGCATAATGACTATCTGATGGAACAGTTAAATAACCGGCTGGGTGTGCCGGTACGATCTGTTGACGATCTGGACTGGGACGGCGACGCGGTAGAAGCCGAATGTTTCGGTTATCTGGCAGTACGCCATCTGTGCGATCTGCCGCTAAGCTTTCCCGGCACAACCGGTGTGCCGGAACCGTGCCGGGGTGGAAAGCTCTATCACAGCAAAAAGGCCGCCTGATCAGGCGGCCTTTGGTCTTTCTGTGTGGATTGGCGGCACTTACGCGCTGCGCTTGTCCAGATAAGCCGCAGTATGCTTGATCACGTCATCCTGCTGCTTGGCAAAGTAATGATCGGCACCTTCGATGACGCACATATCAACTTCGATGCCCTTTTGGGAATTGAGCTTGTCGGCAAGCTTGTTAACCGACGCCAGCGGGATATTGGTGTCGTGCGACCCGTGGATCATGATCCCGGATGACGGGCAGGGGGCCAGGAAAGTGAAGTCATAATCACTGGCCGGGGCCGCAACCGAAATAAAGCCGTCGATTTCCGGGCGGCGCATCAAAAGTTGCATGCCGATCCACGAACCGAACGAATAACCGGCAACCCAGGTTGCGCGTGCATTGGCGTTATAGGTCTGCATCCAGTCAAGTGCGGATGCCGCGTCCGACAATTCGCCGATCCCTTGGTCATAGACGCCCTGCGAGCGACCAACACCGCGGAAGTTGAACCGCATGACCGAATAGCCGCGATCCTTGAACATGTTGAACATGTTAAAGCACAGCTTGTTGTTCATCGTGCCGCCCTGCTGGGGGTGCGGATGAAGAATAAGCGCAATGGGCGAATCGTCCGCGCCATTGTGGTGATAGCGACCTTCAAGGCGGCCTTCGGGGCCGTTAAAAATGACCTCAGGCATGGATCAGACTGCTCCTGTCCACGAATGGAATGGGGTGAGTGAAAAATATATCCGAGTATTTTTGTAGGTTTTTTCGTTCTTTTGCATAAATTGCTTTGGGCAAATACTTGACCGCGTTACTCGGTTATCCTATATTCCGGCTTACCCGATGGCATCATTGCTGTCCGTTTTGCGCGGTTCGCGCAAGCGGGCGACGATGTCGGCTGCCGGGAATCGAAGCTACTAATTACACAGTGGACAGCCCGATGTTCAAGATAATTCGTCAGGAAATAGACGCGATGATTGCCCGCGATCCTGCGGCACGTTCCCGCTGGGAGATCGCGCTCTGTTATCCGGCGTTCCATGCAATCATGGGATATCGCGGCACAAACTGGCTGTGGAAGCGCGGTTTTCGCATAACTGCGCGCTTCCTGTCGCAGATTTTACGCTGGTTGACCGGTATCGAAATTCATCCCGGCGCGACCATCGGCAAACGTTTCTTTATCGATCATGGCATGGGTGTCGTGATTGGCGAAACGTCCGAGATCGGCGATGACGTCACCCTGTATCAGGGCGTTACCCTTGGCGGAACATCGCCAAGTGTTAACAGCGACGGTCAGCGCGGACTGAAACGTCACCCGACCCTTGAGGACGGTGTGATTGTTGGCTCTGGCGCGCAAATCCTTGGCCCGTTCATTGTCCGCAAGAATGCGCGCGTTGGCGGTAATGCCGTCGTGCTGTCCGAAGTCCCCGAAGGGGCAACAGTGGTCGGTATTCCGGCCAGAATTGTCCGCCGGGAAAAGGACGACCGTTTCTGTGCCTATGGCACGCCGCTGGGCGATCTGCCCGATCCGGTTGCCCGCGCCCTTGAAGAACTGGGCCGTGAAGTCCAGACGTTGCGCAATCAGGTTACCGCCCTCGAAGCCGACAAGGCAGGTACTGCTGCCGGTGCGGATAAACCGGCAAAGCCGCGGATTGTCGCGGCATCCGAGTGATTTTGGCCCGCCCGAAAGCGGGCGGGTACAGACAGGGGCATCAAATCGACATGTTGATCGCCCATAAAGGAAATACAGAGCTTGTGATCATTTCCCGGCAATTCGGGTCTTGATCGACAGGTAGGAGGACGAACCGTGAAGCTGAGTACAAAAGGCCGCTATGCCGTGATGGCGATGGTCGATCTCGCTGATAGCAGCAAGGACCGGCCGGTCGCGCTTGCCGATATTGCGGACCGTCAGGAAATATCCCTGTCCTATCTGGAACAGCTTTTTGGCAAATTGCGCAAAGGCGGGCTTGTCCGTTCCGTGCGTGGTCCGGGCGGTGGTTACCTGCTGGCCCGCACCGCCGAGGACACCCGGATTGCTGATGTGATCCTCGCCGTGGACGAGCCGATCCGTGCAACCCGGTGCAAATCGGGGTCGCCAAAGGGCTGTAAATCCAATCAGGGCCGCTGTCTGACCCATGAATTGTGGGAAGAACTTGGCAACCAGATTTATCTTTATCTGGCCTCTGTCAGTCTGGCCGACGTTGTGGATCGCCGTGTTTCCGGATCGACCCGGATGTTCGAACCGCGTACCACGAAAATCAAAGAGCCAAGTCAGGTTGCGGCCCAGTAACTTGTCCTCTATATCGAGGGCAGATCAGAAAATGCGAATAAGGATGATTTTAAACTGATGACCAACCCGGTTTACCTTGATTACAACGCAAGCGCGCCGCTGTGCCACGAAGCACGGCAGGCAATGCATGCGGCGATGGAAGTCGCAGGTAACCCGTCATCGGTTCATGCATCTGGCCGGGCGGCGCGCAAGATCGTCGATCATGCCCGTCGCCGGATCGCCGATCTGGTTGGTGGCGATGCCGAACGCGTGATTTTCACAAGTGGCGGTACCGAGGCCAACAATCTGGCCCTGAACGGGCTTGAGGATGTCACCGTATTTACCAGTGCGGTCGAACATCCCTCGGTGATCGAGGCACGGTCTGACGCGAAACGCATTCCGGTTGATGCCGATGGCGTCATTGATCTGGCCGCTCTTGAAGCCATGCTGCGCGCGGCATCCGATGCCGGGCAAAAGGTTCTGGTTTCGGTGATGCTGGCCAACAATGAAACCGGCGTCATTCAGCCGGTGGCCAAGGTCGGCCTTCTGGCACGTGAATATGGCGCAAAGGTCCATTGCGATGCCGTTCAGGCATTGGGCCGTATGCCGGTCGATATGGGCCAGCTTCTGGTCGATATGGTATCGATTTCGGCCCACAAGATCGGTGGCCCCAAAGGGGTTGGTGCGCTGGCGATTGCGCCCGGTGTGATGCTGGTGCCGCAAATCCGGGGCGGCGGGCAGGAAAAATACCGACGGGGTGGCACGGAAAACACGATTGGTATCGCGGGCTTTGGCGCTGCGGTCGAACGGTGCGAAGCCACCTGGTCGAAAATGGACGAAATCCGCGCGTTGCGTGATCGTCTGGAAACGGTTTTGGCAGCAGAAGCTCCCGAACTTCTGATTGCCGGAAAAGGAACGGATCGACTGGTCAATACCAGTTGCCTGATCCTTCCGGGCATGCCGGGGGAAACTCAGGTGATGGCCATGGATCTTGCAGGGATTGCGATCAGTTCGGGATCAGCCTGTTCATCAGGCAAGGTACGTGAAAGCCACGTATTGAAGGAAATGGGGGTTACGGATGCCGGATCGGCCATACGGGTCAGTCTGGGACTGGAAACCACCGATGACGAGATTGATACATTTATCCGCGTTTGGAGCCGGATGCGGGGCAATGCAGTGCGTAAGAAAAGTACGCGCCACGCTGCCTGACAAAGAGTGAGTGAGGAAGCCTTTACTATGAACGAGCTTAAAGCAAAGCCGATCTATCTGGATTATCAGGCAACGACGCCGACCGATCCGCGCGTGGTGGAAGCCATGCTGCCGTATTTCACCGAGAAGTTCGGTAACCCGCATTCGCGCAACCACAGCTTTGGCTGGGAAGCGGAAGATGCGGTCGAGGTCGCACGTGACCAGGTCGCCAAGATCATTGGCGCCTCGTCCAAAGAGATCATTTTCACCTCGGGTGCGACTGAATCGAACAACCTTGCGCTCAAAGGCGTGATGAAGTTCTACGGCAAGAAAAAGCCGCACCTGATCACCGTCGTGACCGAGCATAAATGCGTGCTCGACAGTGCCCGTCACCTTGAACAGGAAGGTTTCAAAGTAACCTATCTTGGCGTCAAGGATAATGGCCTGATCGACCTTGAACAGCTTAAGGCCGCGATCACCGACGAGACCGCGATTGTTTCCGTCATGGCGGTGAACAACGAAATCGGCGTGATCCAGCCGCTGAAGGAAATCGGCGAAATCTGCCGCGAGCGTGGTGTGTTCTTCCACACCGATTGCGCGCAGGCCGTTGGCAAGATTCCGCTCGATGTTGACGAAATGAAAATCGACCTGATATCGATTTCGGGTCACAAATTCTATGGTCCGAAGGGCGTTGGTGCGCTTTATGTCCGTCGCCGTCCGCGCGTTCGCGTCATCGCACAGATCACCGGTGGTGGTCAGGAACGCGGCATGCGTTCCGGTACGTTGCCGACCCCGCTGATCGTTGGTCTGGGCAAGGCATGCGACATCGCCATGAACGAAATGGCCGAAGAAAACGCCCGCATCATGGAACTGCGTGACTACACCATGAAGCGTTTCCGTGACCGCCTTGCCGACATCTACCTGAACGGTGATGAAACGCAGCGCGTTGCCGGCAACCTCAATGTTTCCTTTGCCTATGTCGAAGGCGAAAGCCTTCTGATGGACATCAAGAACATTGCGGTCTCGTCGGGTTCTGCATGTACCTCTGCCTCGCTGGAGCCGTCATACGTTCTGCGTGCGCTGGGTGTTGACGAAGAACTCGCACACACTTCGCTTCGTATCGGGATTGGCCGCTTTACGACCCGTGAAGAGCTTGATCAGGCGATTGATTCAATCAGCGTTGCTGTTGAACGCCTGCGTGAAATGAGCCCGCTTTGGGAAATGGCCCAGGAAGGCATCGACATCAAGTCGATCGAGTGGGCTGAACACTAAGCGTAACTGAACAATTCCTTCTCGTGAGAGAGAAACAGGACTTTTAGGAGGACTTTTACCATGGCTTATAGTGAAAAGCTGATCGACCATTACGAAAACC
>CAMPHD010000020.1 GCA_946885765.1 uncultured Thalassospira sp. | reverse complement strand
GTAGTCGCAATCTGCTGAAAATCATGCTGAAACGCATTCTGGCGCATTTGCATTACGGTCGGCTGACGATTGTTTTGCCCGACGGGGATACGTTGCAGTTTACCGGGCAGGAAGAAACCGATATCCGCGCAGTCCTGCATATTCATGACTGGAAGGCGATCCGCAGGCTTGCCACGGGTGGAGATGTTGCCTTTGCCGAGGCCTATATGGATGGCGCCTGGAGCAGCCCGGACCTTACCAAGGTGATGCGGGTGGCGATGCTGAACGAAAATATCGTTCGCGCCCGGCTGGCAGGTGGCATGATTTCGCGGCTGGTCGCCCGGATCGGGCATTTGCGAAATGCCAATACGGTCGAAGGATCAAAACGCAATATTTCCTATCACTATGACCTTGGAAACCGGTTCTATCAGGAATGGCTTGATCCGGGGATGACCTATTCATCGGGTCTTTATCGCCGCAAGGACATGACACTTGAAGCCGCACAGGATGCGAAATATCGCCGGATTTGTGAACTTGCGGCATTGCAACCGGGTGAACAGGTTCTGGAAGTCGGGTGTGGCTGGGGCGGTTTTGCCGAAATGGCGGCAGGCCAGCATCGTTGCCATGTCACGGGTTTGACGCTTTCGCGCGAACAGCATGCCTTTGCACGCAATCGCCTGTTAACACTTGGTCTTTCGGATCGTACCAAAATCGAGCTTCGTGATTATCGCCATCAGGACGGGCAGTTCGACAAGATCGTTTCGATTGAAATGTTCGAGGCGGTTGGCGAGGAACACTGGCCGATCTATTTCGATATGATCCGCAAGCGTTTGCGACCGGGCGGCAAGGCCGTTTTGCAAATCATCACCATCGATCACGACCGGTTCGAGGATTACCGCAAGGGTGCCGATTTTATCCAGCGCTACATCTTCCCGGGCGGTTTGCTGCCCTCGCCAGAGGCGCTTGGCAAGGCCATCGGCAAGGCCGGTCTTTCGCTGCGGCATTCCGAATTTTTCGGCAAATCCTATGCCCGGACACTGACCGAATGGCAGCGCCGTTTCCAGCATGGCTGGGACAGCATTGCCGAGCAGGGATTTGATATCCGTTTCAAACGGATGTGGGAATATTACCTGTCCTATTGCGAAACCGGGTTTGACGAAGGGTCGATCGATGTCGGGTTCTTTGTGATCGAACATCCCGAAAATGCCGCAACCTGATCTGGCCCGCAAAACCGCCATTTACTATGCGCTGCCAGCAATGGCGGCCGCGGTGCCGACCATTCCGGCCTATGTCCTGTTGCCCAGTTATTATGGGGATGATCTTGGTCTTGGGCTTGCCCTCACGGGGGCGATCCTTCTGGCGGTTCGGATCATTGATATGCTGACCGATCCGTTGGCCGGGTGGCTTTCGGATTATACCGGGCGTCGCAAAATCTGGGTCGGTTTCGGGGCGGTGATTGCCGGGATCGGCCTTTGGCTGTTGTTTGTGCCACCCGATCAGCCGGGCGGCTGGCATCTTTTCATGTCGGCAAGCATCCTTTTCCTTGGCTGGACGCTGTTTCAGGTGCCCTATCTGGCGTGGGGGGCGGACCTTTCGGGGGATTATCGGGAACGCACACTGATCACGTCTTTGCGCGAGGGGGCGGGCCTGATCGGTATTGTCATTGCCGGGGCAATCCCGGTCGTGATGATGAATGCATCCCGGGCCGATGAAATTCGATCCCTTGCGATCATGACGATTATCGCCGGGGCGGTTTTCGTTACCCTTATGATCCTTAAAGTCCCCGATAGTGCGACCCGTAACAGGCGGCGCGACATTCCGGACCAGACGGCGATTTCCCTTCGTACCCGGTTTGGCCAGTCACTGCGCAGCCTGCGTCAGAACCGGCTGTTTGTCAGGCTTTTGGCGGCATGGATGATCAATGGCCTTGCCGGTGGATTGCCCGCCGTCTGTTTCCCGCTTTTTGTGCGTTATTACCTGAAGCTTGATACCGATGCCGAAAACGCGCTGATACTTTTGTATTTTGTTGCGGCCATTGCGGCCATTCCGTTTTGGGTGTTTCTGGCCGGTAAAATCAGCAAACACCGCGTCTGGTGCATGGCGATGATCATGGCGGTTTCGGCGTTTGCGTTTGTGCCGGTTCTATCGACCGGCGACTGGATCGGGTTTGCGGTGATCTGTGTCTTTACCGGGGCGGCCTTGGGGGCGGATCTGGCGCTGCCACCGGCGATTCAGGCCGATGTCGATGACTGGGACCGGTACCGGTTTCATGCCTGCCGGACCGGGGTTTTGTTTGCACTTTGGAACATGACCAACAAGCTTGCGATGGCGTTGGCGGCGGGGATTGCCCTGCCGATTTTGGGCGCTTTTGGGCTTACGGACGGGGGTTCTGAAAATTCCGCGGCTTTGGTGGCGCTTGTCATGATCTATGCGGTGTTGCCCATCGTACTGAAAGTAGGAGCAATCGGGATGATGTGGGGCTTTCCGCTGGATCTCGTGTATCAGGTTGCAATTCGTCGGCGTCTGGCTCGCCGCACCTTCTGATCCTTGTATCCTTTGCGGGAGAAAGCTGATGCTGCGATCTTTTACGGCGCTTGTGATGGTTTTGATGCTTACCGGATGTGGGTCAATGAAACCGCAGGATTTTGCGCAAAAAGAGCCCCGCTTCGATGTGTTCGACTATTTCGAGGGGGAAAGCCGGGCCTGGGGGATTTTCGAAGACCGGTTTGGCAAGCTGCGTCGCCAGTTCACGGTCGATATCACCGGGACGATCAAGGATGGCGTGCTGACGCTGGAAGAAGATTTTCTGTATGATGACGGTGAACAGGATCGTCGTGTATGGACAATCCGGAAAACCGGCGAGCATAGCCTGAGCGGGGAGGCCGATGATATCATCGGCACGGCCGCGGGCGTGCAGTATGGCAATGCGTTGAACTGGAGCTATGAAATGGACCTGAAGGTCGGTGACGGTAGCTGGCGGGTCAGTTTTGACGACTGGATGTTTTTGCAGGGCGACGGGGTTCTTGTGAACCGGGCACGCGTGCGCAAATGGGGGTTCGAGATCGGCGAGGTTACCCTGTTCTTTACGAAACAGCCATCCGTGCTGCGAGCCGCCGAATAAACCAGCCCAGCACCGGAATGCGCGCATAAAAGGCCATCCCGGAATCCCAATGATCGACGTGGGATGAAATGCGCGTGCCGTCATCGGAAAATGTCACGGCCGACATGCCGGTGACATCCCAATTTCCCAGGACCGAAATCCCGGCCGTAAAACGCCAGCGCAGAAAACCGAGATCGTTATCAACCGCGTGATGGGTGACGATGAATTGCGGATTTTTGGTGTCACGAAACATCTTGTCGAGATATGCGCAAACCCGATCCGGGCCATTGATGGTGTTGAACGGATCGGTAAAGCTGTAATCGGGTGTGACGTGATGATGCAGGTTATCAACCGTTTCCGGCCCCAGATTGGCAAAATAATCACCATAGGCTTTCAGCGTTTCAAGTTTGGCTGATTGCACATCATCCATCGGATTTTCCCATCACTTTGCGGATCAGTTTGAAATAAAGCCCATAGGGCAGAATGCGGGCAAGCTTTAGCTGCCGGACGAAGGGCGGCGGAAAGGCGATTTCAAAACCGTTGCCACGCGTCAGGCCGCGATAAACAAAGCCCGCGGCCTGCGCGGGCGTTTGCAGATAGGGCATATCGAAATCGTTTTTGTCGGTCAGGCGGGTTTTGACAAAGCCCGGATTGATCAGCCGAAGACAGACACCCGTTTCCCCCAATTCGGCGCGCAGGGTTTCGCACAGATTGATCAGGGCGGCCTTGGTCGGGCCATAGGCCCCGGCCTTTGGCAACCCGCGATAACCGGCGACCGAGGCGACAACCGCGATCTCGCCCGAACCGCGTTTGCGCATTTTCGGGATCAGGATTTCAAGGCAATTGACCGTGCCGAAATAATTGACATCGAAATGGTCGCGGATGGTTTTGGCGGAAAAATCATCGACCGGCATCGGGGAATAAATCCCGGCGGCCAGAACCACCAGATCGGGCAGGCCAAACCGGTCTTCGATCAGCGCCATCGCATCGCGAACCGCGTCGGGTTTGGTCACATCAAGCGGCACGGCATGGATGTTTTTTGATGATGCCGCCAGATCGGAAAGGGCATCGGCGGAACGGGCCGATGCGATAATCGTCGTGTTTCCATCCGCGTCCGATTTGGCGAATTTTGCAACAAGTGCCGCCCCGATCCCGGCGGATGCGCCGACGATCCAGACCGTTTTGAAATGTTTGGTCATCCGCGATGGTCCTTTTGGGCATTGTCGGTCTGGCAACTTGTGCAGCGATAGGTGATTTCCGAGCCATCCCGCGCCTTGAAGCGCAGGCCCACCCACCGGCCATCGGCATCGTACCAGGCATTGGTTTGCAATTGACCGTCATAGGTGAAGTGGGTGGAGTTGATCATGCCGTTGCCGATTGCCAGCCGTTCGCGGCCAGTTGGTGCTATAGTGACATCGTTGGGATTACCGGTAAGGGTATTAAGGACCTGATCGGTTTGCAGAACGCCGCAATGCCAGTGATCGGTGGGGAAAATCCCGGGCGGCAGGGACTGCTTACCATCGGGGCCATAAACAACAAGCAGACCCTTTTCACGCCGTGCCGAAATGCTGGTTTGATCGCCGTCGTCATCGACCTTTACCGACAGCGTGGATAACTGGCCATCCTGCCAGATGCTTTCGGATCGATAGCGGAAGCTATAGGCGTTAAAGCCGAGAAACGAGATATCGATATTGCTTTGAGCGACGACCTGAAGGCCGTTCTGGCCGCGATTGAAACGTACGATATGCTGGCCGACCGGGGCATCGTTGCGGCGGATCTGAAACACCAGTTCATTGCCGTAACGCGCAATCGGATCGAAGTTGCGGCAGGCACTGCTGCGATTAAGGACATCGGGTTGTGCGGGGGTAAGGGTCGATAATTCGCCGTTCTGCGCGAAGGCCGAACCGGCATTCTGGGCTGCCAGAATGGCAAGGGGGGCAAGCAGATATTTAAAAGGTTTCGGGCGTGGCATGGGATGGCGTACCCTGCTTTTGGCCCCGGCGAACAAAGCGCGTCAAAGCCGGATTGTGATGAGTGAATTCTGTGTTTCCTTACGCAGATGATCGCTGTCTGGATCAGGTTTGGGGGTGGGGCCGGTTGCTGGGCGATTGCAGCATGTGTGGCTTTGCGGTAAAGCAGGGCCAACAATGAAAGGCCGACCATGCCCCATCCGATTGCCGAAGATCTGATCGCAAGCGTTCTGCATCGCGATTCAAATGTCATCGTTCTGAACAAGCCACCGGGATTGGCGTCGCATGGCGGGCCGAAAACCTATTTTCATGTCGATGCCTATCTGCCCGACCTTAAATTTGGCATTCAGCCCGAACCGACCTTGGCGCACCGGCTTGATCGCGATACGGCCGGTTGCCTGTTGCTGTGCCGGCATCCGAAATCATCGAAAAAGATTACCCGCCTGTTTACCGAGAAGCTGATCGGCAAAACCTATTGGGCGGTGGTGCGCGGCGCGGTTGCCGATGATCACGGCTTTATCGACGCGCCGATTGGCAAGACCAATGATGAAAGCGGCTGGCGGATGCTGGTCCATGAAGACGGGCAGCCATCAAAGACCGAATATCAGGTGCTGGGGCGTGGCAAGGACGAAGCGGGCGATGATATCACCTGGCTTGCCTTGACACCCCATACGGGCCGCACGCACCAGCTTCGTGTGCATCTGGATCATATCGGGCATCCGGTGCTGGGCGATCCGTTTTATGGCCGGGGGGATGAACCGCCGATTTTTGGACAGCCGCCGACCCTGATGCTGCTGTCACGCCAGATCATCGTGCCGTTCCATGCCGACCGGGATCCGGTGGTGGCCGATGCGCCGCCGCCCGAACTGATGCGGTCGGGGCTCTCGGCTTGCGGTTACGCGGGCGACTATGCCCCGCATGCGGCGTCAGTTGATGCTCAGTATGGCGGCGATGGCAGCGATGCTGAAGGCGGACAGGAGAGTTTCGAGGGTGATGATTGAGGCCATGGCCTCCGGATCACCATTAAGCTGCCGGGCGAGGATATAGGCGTTGCCCGCACACGGCATTCCGGCATAAAGCACCCCCATGGCGAGCACCATGCCCTCCACCCCGGCAAGATGCAGCGCAATGCCGGTGATGACCGGCAGGATGGCAAGCTTGATCGTGGTTGAAAGCGCGATGGCACCCAATGCCTGTTTGCTCAGGATAAAACGCAGTCCGGCCCCGACCGACAGCAGGCTGAGCGGCAGGGCGGCGGTTTTGAAAAGGGCTGCGGTATTTTCAATCGGCAGCGGCACGTGAATGTTGCTGATATTCAGAACCGCACCGGCCCCGGCGGCGATGATGATCGGGTTTTGTGCAAGCCCGATCATGATGCGTTTAAAGCTGCCTTTCCCACCCGCAAAGGCATTCAGGACCACGACGCCCAGCATGTTGGTCGCAATCACCATCACCGCAACAAAGACAATCGCCAGTGCCAGACCTTCGCTGCCATAAAGCGCATCGGCAACGGCAAGCAGCACATAGCTGTTATAGCGAACCGATCCCTGAAAGATCGAGGTAAAGAGCGGTGTGTTGCTGGTGATCAGCGGCCGCAACAGTAGGAGTGCCGCCGCAAGGGCAAGGGTCGCGCCCAAGGTGACCATGACGGCAGTGCCCGCATGCCCGGAACTGAAATCGGCACGGTAAATTTCCACCATCAGAAGCGATGGCAACAGCAGATAATAGGTCAGCCGGTCAATCCCGGCCCAGATGTCAGAACCGGTGATTAGATACCGTTTGAGTGCCGCCCCGACCAGAATGGCGGCGAAGATCGGAAAGATGGCGGCGATCAGGTCATAGGCGAGTTGCATGGGGCGGTCGCATCAGTTTGATGTGGAGTGGGCCAGCGTGGTGGCAGAGCGGGCCGGGGGATGTCTCAAACCTTGCGGTTCTGGTATTCGGCAAAAACCTGTTCGGGGGAATGGCCCCGATATTGTTCGCAGATTTCCTCGAATTTCGGGTTGCTGATCAGAAGATCGGCGGTGCTGCGGTTACATGCAATCGGCACTTCATACATGTTGGCCAGCCGGATCAGGGCGCGGACATCAACATCGTGGGGCTGGGGCGTCATCGGGTCGGTGAAGAAAAACATCGCCTGCAGTTCGCCATGCGCAATCATCGAGCCAAGCTGCTGATCGCCACCAAACGGGCCGCTTTTAAGCGCCACGATATCAAGATCGGGGAAGCGTTCCTGAAGCACGCGCCCCGTGGTGCCGGTGGCGAAAATCCGGGTGCCGGAAAACTGTGATTTGTGGGTTTCCAGCCAATCGGCCATTTCGCGTTTGCGACGGTCATGGGCGACAAGTCCGATCGAAAGCGTCATGGGTGGTTTCTCCTGCGTCTTGATCCGGGCAATCCCGGCGGATGATCTTAGCGGACCGGTCCTTCATATCGCAATATGATGGCATAATTTATTGAGAACAAACGAGAATTTTTGCCGGAAACGGAGATCGAAGATTTTTGAAAAATGTTCTTGATTTGTTCTTTTGTTTGTGGCATAAAGATAAAGTCAACAGGACAAATGGGTCCGGAGACATAACCCGCCAAGCGTGATGCGCTTTGGTGGGTTTTTGCGTTTCCGGGGTCGGATTGTTTGTCAAAAGCAGGGGATGAAGTGATGAAAAAGCGACGATGTTGAGTGGTTGAGTAGCAGTTGGTTTCCGCCAAGCGCGGAAGATCCGTGTGGAGCAAAGTCATTACGGTAGGAGTGCGTCCGGGCATTGAAACGGCCCGGAAACGGACGGCGTAAAGTTTGACGAAGCGGAGAGGCAGAACGGGAGAGGTGCGTCTGCCGGGAAGGGGGCTGGGAAATTGCGGGGCCGGATGCGGATCGAGTGGTCAGCAGCGGAGCAGGGGTGGTTCGGGTGCGATGTCATCACGCCAGTGCCGGATGAGGCGGCAGAGGATCAGCGGCAGTTATTAGCGAGCCAGTGGCACGCCCGCAATGGATCAGCGGTGGCCCTTGGTGTGCCTGTGCGGTGCCTGTGGTCTGCCTGTGACGGATCAGCGATGGGCTATCAGCGGAGCAAGGCGGTTCGGGGCAGCAATGCCAGCGCGCCAGAACCGGGATCGGCAGCGTCGTCAACACGGATCAGTTCCGTTCAGGCTGCAACATTTGGCGATATCGGTGAGAGCAGAAAGACCGGCAAGAGCGGCTAGGGCCAGTGCCAAGCAAGCCGAGATGTTCGAGCCGGGTGTGGTTGCGTTGGGCGGGGCAGGAAACGCGAACGCAAGCTGGATCGGTGTCGTGGTGCTACGGGCGGCGGAAGTTTGATGGGCCTGTCAGCGGCCCCACTTTCCGTCACGCCCGCGAAGGCGGGTGTCCATCTTCTGGCGTGCGGAGCGTTGCGGGACGGCTGTCTGGATTCCTGCTTTCGCGGGAATGACGGTGGGGAGGGTGCGGCACAAAAAAACGGCCGCTCCGATGGGGCGGCCGTTTGCGTGATCGGGTTGCCCCTGATCAGGATTACATATGGATTGCGCGTTTGTCGGCGTCCAGAGCGGCTTCCTTGACGGATTCGCCAAGGGCCGGGTGGGCGTGGCAGGTGCGTGCGATGTCTTCGGCGGAGGCGCCGTATTCCATTGCAAGCACAACCTCGGCAATCAGATCGCCCGCAGCCGGGCCGACAATATGCGCGCCGACGACGCGGTGCGTTTTCTTGTCTTCGATGATCTTCACAAAGCCCTCGGTGCTTTCCATTGCCTTGGCACGACCGTTGGCGGTGAAGGGGAATTTGCCGACCTTGTAGTCTGCGCCTTCTTCCTTCAGCTGTTCTTCGGTCTTGCCGACAGCGGCAACTTCCGGCCAGGTGTAAACAACACCCGGAACCTTGCCGTAATCGACATGGCCTTCTTCGCCGGCCAGCATTTCAGCAAGGGCGACACCGTCTTCCTCGGCCTTGTGGGCGAGCATCGGACCGGCAATCGCATCGCCAATCGCAAAGATGCCCTGCACGTTGGTCTGGAAGTGTTCGTCGGTTTTAACGCGACCGCGTTCGTCAAGTTCGACGCCGGCTTTATCAAGGCCAAGGCCTTTGACAAACGGACGGCGACCAATGGCGACCAGAACGACGTCAGCCTTGATTTCCTCGGCATCGCCGCCCTTGGACGGTTCAACCGTAAGGGTCACGCCAGACTTGCCCGATTTCGCGCCGATAACCTTGTGGCCCAGTTTGAATTCAAGGCCCTGTTTGGCGAAGATGCGCTGGGTCTGTTTGACCAGTTCGCCATCCATGCCCGGCAGGATACGGTCGAGATATTCGATCACGGTGACTTCGGAACCAAGCCGACGCCAGACCGAACCGAGTTCAAGACCAATCACGCCAGCCCCGATG
This sequence comes from uncultured Thalassospira sp., assembly GCA_946885765.1. Next base: position 9,262 of record CAMPHD010000020.1, on the reverse strand, counting down.
ACAATCATCTTTTTCGGCACTTTCGGAAGAACCAGGCCACCGGTCGAGGAGACGATGTTTTTCTCGTCAATTTCGACACCCGGCAGCGGGGTGACTTCCGAACCCGTGGCGATCACAATGTTCTTGGCAGTGATGGTTTCCTCGCCGCCATCAAGCAAGGCAACCTTGACCGTGGTCGGCGAGGTGATTTCGCCTGCACCCTTGACATAGGTAACCTTGTTCTTCTTGAACAGGAACTCGATGCCCTTGACGTTACTGTCAACGACCTTGTCCTTGCGGGCCATCATCTTTTCAAGATTGACCTTCGGCTTGGAGACTTCGATGCCGTGGGTATCGAAATGCTCGGTCGCCTCTTCGAAGAGGTGGGACGAATGAAGCAGGGCCTTGGACGGGATGCAGCCTACATTGAGGCAGGTACCGCCAAGGGTGCCGCGTTTTTCAACGCAGGCAACCTTGAGACCAAGCTGTGCGGCGCGGATGGCGCAAACATAACCGCCAGGACCGCCACCGATCACGACAACGTCGTAGTTCTCACTCATGAGTTCTTTGATCCTTTTGTCTGATCAGATGTCGAGCAGGATGCGTTCCGGGTTCTCGATGCATTCCTTGACGCGTACCAGGAAGGAAACGGCTTCGCGGCCGTCAATGATACGGTGGTCATAGGACAGCGCCAGATACATCATCGGACGGATTTCGACTTTGCCGTCGATTGCGACCGGGCGCATCTGGGTTTTGTGCATGCCGAGGATACCGGACTGCGGCGCATTGAGGATCGGGGAGGACAGAAGGGAGCCAAACACGCCACCATTCGAGATGGTGAACGAGCCGCCGGTCATTTCATCCATGCCCAGTTTGCCGTCACGTGCGCGTTTGCCGAAATCGACAATGGTGCTTTCGAGGTCGGCAAAGGTTTTCTTTTCAGCCGAACGGATGACCGGAACAACCAGACCCTGCGGGGTACCAACGGCAACGCCGATATCGCAGTAGTTTTTGTAGATGAAGCTGGTGCCATCAATCTCGGCATTGACCGCCGGCCATTCATTAAGCGCCGTGGTGCAGGCCTTGATGAAGAAGGACATGAAGCCAAGCTTCACACCGTGTTTCTTTTCAAAGCCGTCCTTGTACTGATTACGGCAAGCCAGAAGGTTGGTCATGTCCACTTCGTTATAAGTGGTCAGCATGGCCGCGGTGTTCTGGGCTTCTTTCAGGCGGCGCGCGATGGTCTGGCGCAGCTTGGACATTTTGACGCGTTCTTCGCCATCGCGCAGTTCGCGTTCCGGCTTCGGAGCAGCAGGTGCTGCCGGTGCAGCAGCCGCCGCGCGCGGAGCCGATCCACCACCTTCGAGGAAGTTCAGAACGTCGCCCTTGGTCAGGCGGCCGTCTTTGCCGGTTGCCGGAATTTTCGACGGGTCGAGGTTCTTGTCTTCGACCAGTTTACGAACCGCAGGCGGCAGCGGATGATCGGTATTGGCCGAGGTCGAAGCCGCCGGTGCGCTTGCTGCCGGGGCAGCAGCCGGTTTGGCTTCTTCTTTTTTCGGCTCTTCTTTCTTTGGCTCTTCCTTGGCTTCGGCTTTTTCTTCCTTGGCCGGAGCAGCGCCTTCGGCACCTTCGTTGATCATGGCGATCAGGGCACCGACTTCGACTTCGTCACCTTCGCCAGCAACCAGTTCGACAATCGCACCAGCGACCGGCGAGTTGACTTCGACGGTTACCTTGTCGGTTTCAAGTTCGACAATCGGTTCGTCGGCTGCAACTGCATCGCCAACTTTTTTGTACCATTTCGCAATTGTTGCTTCGGTAACAGACTCGCCCAGCGTGGGAACTTTAACTTCAGTCGCCATTTTTTCCTCGACCGTTTTTTCTATCAGACAGTTTGGGCCTGCCCGAATACGAATGAATTCTGAATGTGCGGGTCGGACGGGCGGTTTCCCGCCCGTCCGGTAAAGTTATTTTACGCTCAGCGCGGCATCGACCAGTTCGGCCTGTTCGCGCAGGTGAGCCTTGAGCAAGCCCGTTGCCGGAGACGCGGCAGCCTTGCGACCAACATAAACCGGGCGGCTGGTCTTGTGTTTGATGTCCGACAGCACGCCTTCGATACGACGATCGACGAAGTACCAGGAACCCATGTTTTCGGGTTCTTCCTGACACCAGACCACGTCGGCATTCGGATATTTGGCAAGTTCTTCTGCCAGTTCCTTGGCCGGCCACGGATAGAGCTGTTCGACGCGCACCAGGGCAACATCGTCAATCCCGCGGTTTTCACGTTCAGCGAGCAGATCGTAATAGACCTTGCCCGCAGACAGGACGACGCGTTTGACCTTTTTGGCATCGGTCAGCTTGGCGGTGTCGCTGATCACGGACTGGAAGGTGGTCCCCGGTCCGAATTCAGACAGCGGAGAAACCGCCTGCTTGTGACGCAGAAGCGATTTCGGCGTCATCAGGATCAGTGGTTTACGGAACGAACGACGGATCTGGCGGCGCAGGATGTGGTAATAGTTTGCAGGGGTCGTGACGTTGGCCACCTGCATGTTGTTTTCACCACAAAGCTGCAGATACCGTTCCAGACGGGCGGAACTGTGTTCCGGTCCCTGACCTTCGTAACCGTGCGGCAGCAGCATCACCAGACCCGACATGCGCAGCCATTTGGCTTCGCCCGAGCTGATGAACTGGTCAATGATGACCTGTGCGCCGTTGGCAAAATCACCGAACTGGGCTTCCCACAGAACCAGCGAGTGCGGTTCGGCAAGGGTGATGCCGTATTCGAAGCCCAGAACACCGGCTTCGGACAGGGGCGAGTTGAGGACTTCAAGCTCGGCCTGGCCGGTACGGATATTGTTGAGCGGGGTGTATTTTGCCTCGTTGGTCTGATCGACCAGCTTGGCGTGACGCTGCGAGAAGGTGCCGCGCTGGCAATCCTGACCAGACAAACGAACCGGAGTTCCTTCGCACATCAGGGTGCCGAATGCGAGGGCCTCGCCGGTTGCCCAGTCAATGCCTTCGCCGGTTTCAAACATCTTCGCCTTGGCCTTGAGCTGACGAATGATCTTTTTGTTGATGTCGTAGTCGCTGGGCGGGGTCGAAAGAGCCCGGCCAACTTCTGCGAGAAGATCATTGTCAACACCGGTATTGCCGGTCCAGTCGGCGTCTTCGCCGTGCGAGGAGGCAAGACCCGACCATTTGCCTTCGAGCCAGTCTGCCTTGTTCGGGCGGTAGGCGTCGGAGGCCTTGAACTCGTCATCAAGGTGACTCTGGAATTTCTGATCCAGTTCCTTGACGCGTTCTTCGGTCAGAAGACCTTCCTTGATCAGCTTCTGGGCGTAGATGTCCTTGGTGGTCGGGTGTTTGCCGATCACGTCATACATCTTTGGCTGGGTGAAGGCCGGTTCGTCGCTTTCATTGTGACCAAAGCGGCGATAGCAGAACATGTCGATGACGACGTCCTGTTTGAATTCCTGGCGGAATTCGGTCGCGATGCGGGCGGCGTGAACCACGGCTTCGGGATCGTCACCATTGACATGGATGATCGGTGCCTGAACGACCTTGGCAATATCCGAGCAATAGGGCGAGGAACGGCTATCGGTCGGCTTGGTGGTGAAACCGATCTGGTTGTTGACGACAAAGTGGATCGTACCGCCGGTACGATAGCCTTTGAGGTGCGACAGATCGAAGGTTTCAGCAACAAGGCCCTGACCGGCAAAGGCCGCATCACCATGAAGCAGGATACCCATGACCTGTTCGCGGTTGGTGTCTTTGCGCTGTGACTGTTTGGCGCGGACCTTACCCAGAACGACGGTGTTTACCGCTTCGAGGTGGGACGGGTTCGCGGTCAGTGACAGGTGGACAATATTGCCGTCAAATTCACGGTCAGCCGATGTGCCAAGGTGATACTTAACGTCACCCGAACCCATAACGTCTTCGGGTTTTGACGGGTTGCCCATGAATTCCGAGAAGATCGCCTGGAACGGTTTGTTCAGAACGTTGGCAAGAACGTTCAGACGACCACGGTGCGGCATGCCGAACACGACCTCGCGGATGCCGATCTGGCTACCGCGTTTGAGGATCTGTTCGAGAGCCGGCATCAGGGCTTCGCCACCATCGATACCAAAACGTTTGGTGCCGACATATTTGGTGTGCAGGTAGTTTTCGAAACCTTCGGCTTCGACCAGGCGTTCAAGGATGGCTTCCTTGCCGCGTGCAGTAAACTGCGTCTGGTTGCCGATGCTTTCGATACGCTGCTGAATCCATGATTTCTGTTCAGGTTCCTGAATGTGCATGAATTCGATACCGATCGAGCCGCAATAGGTTTTGCGGGCCAGCGATACGATCTGACGAATGGTAGCAGTTTCAAGGCCAAGAACATTGGCGATGTGGATCGGACGATCCATATCGGCTTCGGTGAAGCCATAGGTTTTCGGATCGAGTTCCGGGTGCGGATCACGCGGGGCGAGGCCCAGCGGATCAAGATTTGCTTCGAGATGGCCGCGCACGCGATAGGAGCGGATCAGCATCAGGGCGCGAATCGAATCATGTGCCGCAGCACGGATGACGTCGGAACTTACCGGCGCACCCTGCGGTGCCGCATGAGCCGCCGTTGCGTAGCCGCCATTGGCGGGACGTTCGGCGTGGCCCTGGGAGACGTCGTAACCATCCATACCGCCAACAACCTTGGTTTCCCGCGGCTGCCAGCTGGGTCCCTGCATTTCGGCAAGGAGATCGGATGCGTCGTCCTGCAACCCGTCAAAAAACTCGGCCCAGCTCTGATCAACCGCACTTGGGTTGTTCTGATACCGGGCATAAAGTTCAGCGATGTAGGTTGCGTTCGACTCGTTCAGAATCGTGTCGATATCTTGAGGTTTCATTTGTGGTCTTGGAAGGCATGGTCCCGAAAGAGACCACGCCTCCCCCTGCCTTTCCTCTGACTACCCTGATTACCCTTTCAAAGCCTTGAGCATGGTCGAGCCAAGGCTTGCCGGGGAATCGGCAACAAGAATACCAGCGCTGCGCATTGCATCCATTTTCGCATCCGCAGTGCCCTTACCGCCGGAGATGATCGCACCGGCATGGCCCATGCGTTTACCCGGAGGTGCGGTTACACCGGCAATGAAGCCGGCAACCGGTTTTTTGACTTTCGAAGCCTGCAGGAATTCACAGGCTTCTTCTTCGGCAGAACCACCGATTTCACCGATCATGATGATGCCCTGGGTTTCAGGGTCATTCAGGAACAGTTCAAGGCAATCGATGAAGTTGGTGCCGTTGACCGGGTCACCACCGATACCGATACAGGTCGACTGACCGAGCCCTGCGGCGGTGGTCTGTGCGACTGCTTCGTAGGTCAGCGTACCGGAACGCGAAACGATACCGATTTTGCCGCGACGGTGAATGTGGCCCGGCATGATGCCGATCTTGCATTCGTCAGGCGTGATGACGCCCGGGCAGTTCGGACCGATCAGACGGGTGTTCGAACCCGAAAGGGCGCGCTTGACGCGCACCATGTCGGCAACCGGAATGCCTTCGGTGATGCAGACAGCCAGTTCGACCTTGGCGTCGATGGCTTCAAGGATGGCATCAGCCGCGAAGGGCGGCGGAACATAGATCACCGATGCATTGGCACCGGTAACATGGACCGCTTCGTCAACGGTGTTGAAAACCGGCAGGTCAAGGTGCTTGGTGCCGCCTTTACCCGGGGTTACGCCGCCAACCATTTTGGTGCCATAGGCAATTGCCTGTTCGCTGTGGAAGGTACCCTGCGAACCGGTGAAACCCTGGCAGATAACTTTGGTGTTTTTATCGACGAGAACAGCCATAGTTACGCGGCCTCCTTCACAGCTTTGACCACCTTTTCGGCGGCATCGGCAAGGTTATCGGCCGAAACAATCGGCAGACCCGATTCTTCGAGGATTTTCTTGCCAAGTTCGACATTGGTGCCTTCGAGGCGAACGACCAGCGGAACGTTCAGGCTGACTTCGCGGGCTGCTGCCACAACGCCGTCTGCGATCACGTCACAACGCATGATGCCGCCAAAGATGTTGACCAGAATGCCTTCGACATTCGGGTCAGACAGGATCAGTTTGAACGCGGTGGTAACGCGTTCCTTGGTGGCACCGCCGCCAACGTCAAGGAAGTTTGCCGGTGCGCCGCCATAAAGCTTGATGATGTCCATGGTTGCCATGGCAAGGCCTGCGCCGTTGACCATGCAGCCGATGGTGCCGTCGAGCTTGATGTAGTTGAGGCTGTGTTTTGCAGCTTCGAGCTCGGCCGGGTTTTCTTCGTCTTCGTCGCGCAGTTCTTCGATGTCCGGGTGACGGAACAGCGCGTTGTCGTCGAAGTTCATTTTGCAATCGAGCGCGATGATGTCGCCGTCGCCGGTCACGACCAGCGGGTTGATTTCAACCATCGCCGCATCGGTTTCGAGGAAGCAGTTATACATGGCGGTCATGAATTTGACGGCCTTGGAAACCTGTTTGCCTTCGAGGCCCAGTGCGAATGCCAGCTTACGGCCATGGAAGCCCGAGAAACCGGCAGCCGGATCGATGTCAACGGTGACGATCTTTTCCGGGGTTGCTTCGGCAACTTCTTCGATGTCCATGCCGCCTTCGGTGGAGGCCATGAAGATCACGCGCGAAGTGGCACGGTCAACAAGCAGCGAAAGGTAAAGTTCGCGTGCGATGTCGCAGCCTTCTTCGATATAGACGCGTTTGACTTCCTTGCCATCCGGGCCGGTCTGGTGGGTGACCAGGGTCGCGCCGAGCATCTGACCGGCATTGGCGCCGACTTCCTCGACGCTTTTGACGACGCGAACGCCGCCCTTGTCGCCAGCGGATGCTTCCTTGAAGGTGCCCTTACCGCGGCCGCCTGCATGGATCTGGGATTTCACCACGTAAACCGGACCAGCCTGTGACTGGGCAGCTTCGATGGCTTCCTCGGCGGTGTAGGCAACCTTGCCATTGGGCACGGTCACACCGTATTTGCGAAGAATTTCTTTCGCCTGGTACTCATGAATATTCATGTTCGGTCGCTTTCTTGCCTTCCGTACGATTTCCTGTGGGTCAGAAATCGTGGTTTCAATGTCCCTGTTTACAAAAGGGGACGTTGTTGCGAGGCCCGCGTTCATTGACGTTATAATAACGACAATGAATGAAAAACGGGCCGGTCACTGACCAGCCCGCTTCGCGATCTTAGAGCATGCCCTTGGCAGCTTCGACGAGGCCGCGGACAGCAGCCACGGAATTTTCGAAGTTTGCCTTTTCGGACTCGTCGAGATTGATTTCGACGATGCGTTCAACACCGCCAGCGCCCAGAACGACCGGGACGCCGACATAAATGCCGTCAACGCCGTATTCGCCGCTAAGGTAAGCAGCAACCGGCATGACGCGTTTCTGGTCTTTCAGGTAGCTTTCCGCCATCGCGATTGCCGAAGCAGCCGGGGCGTAGAAAGCGGAACCGGTTTTCAGAAGAGCGACGATTTCAGCACCACCGTCACGGGTGCGCTGAACGATCTGGTCGATCTTTTCCTGGGTGGTCCAGCCCATTTTGATCAGGTCGGGAACCGGGATGCCGGCAACGGTCGAATAACGGATCGACGGAACCATGGTATCGCCGTGACCGCCAAGAACGAAGGCGGTGACATCCTTGACCGAAACATTGAATTCTTCGGCGAGGAAGTAACGGAAGCGTGCGGAATCCAGAACGCCAGCCATGCCGACAACTTTCTTCGGATCGAAGCCGGTTGCCTGCTGCATCACCCAGACCATCGCATCAAGCGGGTTGGTGATGACGATGACGAATGCGTCCGGTGCATGTTCCTTGATGCCCTGACCAACCTGGGTCATGACCTTGGTATTGATGCCGATGAGGTCATCACGGCTCATACCGGGTTTGCGGGCCACACCGGCAGTCACGATAACGACATCAGCGCCTGCGATGTCCTTATAGTCACTGGTGCCCTTGAGGTCGGCATCAAACATGTCGACGGGGGAGGATTCAGCAATGTCGAGAGACTTGCCCTGTGGCATGCCATCAACGATGTCGAAAAGGACGACGTCGCCAAGCTCTTTCAGGCCGACCAGGTGGGCCAGAGTACCACCAATATTGCCAGCACCGACGAGCGCGATCTTGTTGCGGGCCATTCCGTTACCTTCTTCCCTATTGCGCTTCCGAGGCGTCGAAACTCAACTTGGGAGCGCGATTGAAAATTTAAACCTGCGAACGCGAAAGAATCGTTCGTAAACACCGAGTGTCGTAAACTGATTCGGCCGCTTTTACAAGGGGAAACGCCGCTGTTTTTACGAGGAAAACCGCCGGTTCCCGGTTTGTTGCAACTATTGTCTAAACGCTTAAAAACCGATCATGTTGCAGATGCGAATAAAAGCAAATCGGCAGCAAAACCAAAGCCTGTTTGCGCCTTGGCGCTGCCTAAAGGAAAGGCACAACACGCTTTTGCCGCGAATTGATGCGCATGATCTTATCTTTTGACGCCCAGCCTTGCAGGAAACGGCCATCTGCCATGCGGCAGGCGGGGCGTGAGGAAAAGCCGGTTTAAGCAGATTCTGCAAGTTCAGGAACGTCATTTCGCCCCAGACGCAAGAATCGGCATGCCAACCATCACCTGCTGGTGATTTTTTGTGCCGTAATTAAACCTGTGTGGGTGGAGTCGTTTTTGAGCGGTTCAAATTCGCCCGAAGCGTGCCCTGTTCGGGCGTTACGTCAGATGCGGCATGTCGAGATATTCCTGACTGCGCATTTCGGTCAGGCGCGACACGGTGCGCTGGAATTCAAACGCATAATCGCCGTCGGTATAGATTTCCGACGGATCGCATTCAATCGCACAGATCAGCTTGGTTTTATGTTCATACATCGCATCGATGAGCGTTCCGAACCGTTTGGCCCAGTCACGGCGCGAGTCCGGCAGTTTCGGGATCAGGTCAATGACGATGGTGTGGAAATGGGTGGCAATCGCGATGTAATCGCCCGGACCCAGCGGCTTGGTGCAAAGTTCGTCAAAGGTAAAGCGTGCGACACCGGCCCCGGCGGCGGAAATTTCGATCTTGCGACCCTTGTTGGTCAGGCTGTCGGGGGCGACACGCGCGCCTTCGGTGACGGTTGCGAACATTTCGTCAATCGTGGTTTTCGCATCGGGACCAGCGGGAAACACGAACACGTCGGCAGCGGTCAGGTTGCGCATCCGGTAGTCGGTCGGGCTGGCGAGTTCGAGCACATCAAGTTTCTGTTTGATCATGTCGATGAAGGGCAGGAAGTTCTGGCG